>DBCY01000006.1 GCA_002293295.1 Ruminococcus sp. UBA946
AATGCGGTGCAAAAATCACTATTTAAGTGCATATTGATGATTTTCAAACACGCCCTAATAAAAGCTTATTTTGAAAGGATTTTTTAATGCTCAGGGAAGATTTAAGGAACATTGCCATTATAGCCCATGTCGACCACGGAAAGACCACCCTTGTGGATGAAATGCTAAAACAGGGCGGAGCCTTCAGGGAAAACCAGAACGTAGCCGAAAGGGTTATGGACTCAAACGATATCGAACGCGAACGCGGTATCACTATCCTTGCGAAAAACACATCCTGCATTTATAACGGGGTGAAAATCAATATTATCGACACCCCCGGGCACGCCGACTTCGGCGGCGAGGTTGAACGGGTGCTGAAAATGGTGGACGGGGTCGTCCTGCTTGTCGACGCCGCGGAGGGCTGTATGCCACAGACGCGTTTTGTCCTGCAGAAAGCAATTGAAATGGAGCATAAAATCATTGTCGTGGTAAACAAAATCGACCGTCCCGACGCAAGGCTGGATGAAATCGGGGACGAAGTCCTCGAGCTTCTTTTAGACCTTGACGCCGGCGACGAACAAATAGAATCCCCCGTCCTGTTCTGCTCGGGGCGTTCGGGAACGGCTTCAATCAGCCAGTATGAAGAGGGAACCGACCTTAAGCCTTTGTTTGAAACGGTTTTAAGCCATATTAAGCCGCCCGAGGGCGACGAAAACGCTCCGCTCCAGATGCTTGTGTCATGCATTGACTATAACGATTATGTGGGCAGGATTGGTATCGGACGGATTGAACGCGGAACGGTAAAGCTTAACCAGCAGGTAACCGTAGGGGATTTCCACGAATCCAAAAAACCTTTTAACAGTAAAATCGGAACGCTTTCGCAGGTTGAGGGGCTTAATAAAACAGCCGTAAAAGAAGCCAAGGCGGGCGATATAGTATGGATTTCAGGAATCGAAAGCCTTACTATAGGCGATACCGTATGCGACGCAAATAATTATGAACCGGTTATGTTCCCAAAAATATCAGAGCCTACAGTCGAAATGACATTCTCGGTAAACGACAGCCCCTTTGCCGGCAGGGAGGGCAAATTCGTAACGACCCGCCAGATAAGAGACCGTCTTTTCAGGGAAACGCTGCGCGATGTTTCGCTCAGGGTAAGCGAAACGGAGAATACCGATTCGTTCAAGGTTGCCGGAAGGGGGGAAATGCACCTTTCCGTCCTTATTGAAAATATGCGGCGCGAGGGTTATGAGCTGGGCGTTTCAACTCCCCGGGTTCTTATGAGGGAAATTGACGGCGTGAACTGCGAGCCTGTCGAAAGGCTTGCAATAGACGTTCCCGAAAGCAGCGTGGGGGCGGTCATGGAAAAGCTCGGTCCTCGCAAGGCGGAGCTTTTATCCATGAATCCGCAGGGTTCGCGCATGAGAATGGATTTCCTTATTCCCTCAAGGGGGCTGTTCGGTTATAAATCCGAATTTCTCACCGATACCAGGGGCGAGGGGGTTATGAGTTCCGTTTTTGACAGCTAC
Source organism: Ruminococcus sp. UBA946 (assembly GCA_002293295.1). Taxonomy (GTDB): domain Bacteria; phylum Bacillota; class Clostridia; order Oscillospirales; family Ruminococcaceae; genus UBA946. The sequence goes on from DBCY01000006.1 coordinate 1,509, forward strand.
CAGCCCTTTAAGGGTGAAATTCCGAGGCGGAACACCGGCTCGCTTGTATCCTTTGAAAACGGGGAGGCTATTACCTACGGGCTTTACAACGCGCAGGAGCGGGGTTCGTTATTTATCGGGGCTGGGGTTCCGGTTTACGAGGGCATGATAGTCGGCTCATCCCCAAAGGCTGAGGATTTGGTCGTGAACGTATGCAAGAAAAAACACCTTACAAACACCCGGGCAAGCGGTTCCGACGACGCTTTAAGGCTTGTTCCGCCGAAACGCCTTTCCCTTGAGGACAGCCTTGAATTTATAGCCGACGATGAAATGCTTGAGGTAACGCCCGTTTCAATCCGAATGAGAAAGCGTGTGCTTGATAATCAGCTTCGGGCTAAACAGCGTTCAAAGCACGGAGTTTAATAAGGAAACAGTAACTACTAACAACTATTTTCTGATAACTTTAGAGCTTCCCCTGCAAACATTTTAATCATACCGCCACAGGCGGTATACCACCATTGTTAATTGTTATTAATTGTTAATTGATACTAGTAATTTTCGTACCCTGCCTTGTCTCCTCAATTTTATATCCAAGGGCGGTGATTTTTTCGCGGATTGAATCCGCCAGCGCAAAATCCTTAGCGGCTCTCGCCCTTTTCCGTTCTTCTGCAAGCTCTGTAATTTCAGGGGGGATGGCTTCTTCCTTGTTCCGGTTATAAAGAATGCCGAGTATATCCGTCATTTCATCAAAAACCGCGGCTCCCTTTTCAAGCTGTTCCTTCGGCGTTTTAATATCCAGCATCATAGTATTAAGCTCGCGGGTCAGCTCAAAAAGAGCCGCGATTCCGTCGGCAGTGTTCAGGTCGTCGTTAAGGGCTGTTATGAACTGGTCTCTGCGGTTTTCATAAATTTTTCCGGCTTCCCTGGAAACGACACCCTGGGGAGCGTTTTTTATTGCATTGTCAATGCTTTCCCGGCAGTTATAAAGTCTTTCAAGGGAGGCTTTGCAGCTTTCGATTAATTCAACGCTGTAATTAATCGGGCTTCTGTAATGAGCCTGAAGCAATAAATACCTTAACGGTTCATAGCCGTATTCTGCGGCGGCGTCCCTTATTGTAAAAAAGTTTCCTGCGGATTTTGACATCTTCTTGTTATCTATATTTATATAACCGTTATGCATCCAGTAATTAGCCAGCGGTTTTCCCGTCGCCGCTTCGGACTGTGCGATTTCATTTTCGTGGTGCGGAAAAATCAAATCCTGCCCGCCCCCGTGAATATCAACGGTATCACCGATATAATGCCCTGACATTGCCGAACATTCGATATGCCAGCCGGGACGGCCTTTTCCCCACGGCGACTCCCAGAAGGGTTCCCCTTCCTTTGCGGATTTCCAGACCGCAAAGTCCATAGGGTTTTCCTTATCGCCGGAAACTTCAACGCGCGCGCCCGACTGTAATTCCTCAACCGGCATATGCGAAAGCTTTCCGTATTCCTTAAAGCGGTCAGCCCTGAAATAAACGCCGCCTTTCGCCTCATAAGCATACCCTTTGTCAAAAAGCTTTCTGATAATATCTATGATAGCGTCCATATTTTCAGTCACCTTGGGATGAATGTCGGCTTCACGGACATTAAGCCCCTTAGCGTCGGTTAAAAACTCGCCGATGTACTTTTCCGATACTTCCGGCGATGAAACGCCCTCATGATTTGCTTTATTTATAATTTTATCGTCGACGTCGGTGAAATTTGAAACATATTTCACCTTGTACCCCGAATGCTCCAAAAACCTCCTGAGTACGTCGAAAACACATATAGGCCTCGCATTGCCGATATGGATATAGTTATAGACGGTCGGACCGCAGACATAAACGGTGACCGTTCCTTCATTAATAGGTTTAAGTTCTTCCTTTCGCCTTGTCAGCGTATTATAAATAAGCATTTGATTTTCCTTTCACAACACATAGTATGTAACGCGTATTGAACAATTACACATTTTGTGTAATTGTTCCCAGAAACAGACAAGTCTGTTTCTGGTTTACTTCTTGATAATGTCTGCTTA
>DBCY01000126.1:0-199 GCA_002293295.1 Ruminococcus sp. UBA946
AATAATTATATTAATAATTATTTAAATGACTATAATGATGATAAAGAAAAAAAGTATATTGCTGAAATGCCAAAAGGTTACATATGTAAAGGGGACATAAATATTTACCCCAAAAAGTTAATAAAAGCTGAAATTGGAGATAGATATCGTTCCATACATTACATAATAAAATATAAGACTTATTATGCTGAAATTCAAA
>DBCY01000126.1:212-17464 GCA_002293295.1 Ruminococcus sp. UBA946
TCCGTATGAAATTAAAAATAAACTGTTTGAAATCTATTCAACTGTTTTCAGTAAAATTACTAATGTAGCTGATGAAATGGGGAAAAGTTTTTTTGACTTAAAAGAGGAATATAATAAACACAAGTTAATAAAGGAAGGGGACGATAAATATATACCATTTATTATTGATAGTGATAATAAAAAATCAAAAACAATTCAAACAACTCCAGAAATAAATAAAATTATAAATGATGATAAATATTAGTATAAAGGAGAATAATATGGCAAATTTAGTTTATGATGATGATAAAGCTTGGGAAGAAAGCAAAGAATTTATAAACGAAATTCAAAACGTTGATATAGTTAAGCATATTTTACCCAACACATCAGAAGATTACACACAAAGTCAAGAGAGTATAGATACAAATAATTTTAATTTATTTTGTTGCTCTCAGCGTTTTTATAAGTTAATGGAATGTTCGGAGGTTGAGTACTAAATGCCGGATATTAATCCTAAAGAAATTCCTAACTATAAAGAATTTATTAAAGAATTTTCATCAGTTAAAGTACAAAACCGGTATTGCAATTTAAAAGAGCGTGCTACGAGTTTTATTAATAGCTACGGATTTCAAGATGCCGCTTATGTCAGTAAGAATCACTTAAAATCTATGGTTATTGATTATTTTACCGATATTTTGAGATTGAAAAAAATGCATAACATAGAAAAGGTNNTCTTATCATATACATCATCATGGTTATTAAGACGGAAAATTATTCAAATACATGATAAGGAAGCTGCAAAAGAGGTCACTTATATCAATGAAAAATTTGTCTTAGCTTATTTAATTGAAGAACTTACTGCTAGCTTTTCAGATATAAATATTCCAAACGACCAAAGTTATATAGATTTCATTAATTTATTGTATTATTTTTTAAAATACAGGAATTGTGATCCCCAAGCACTAGAATTAATGATAATGTCTTATCTTGCAGCCTTTTCTCTAATATCAAACGAAATAGGCGTCGACCTCTCAAAGTTCACAGAAAATTTATTCAGCGAACCCATAAACGACGAAGAATAAACCATAATTGTTCTTCATAATTTTAAAACAAATATTAAAGAGATTAATAATGAAGTGAGTTATAAACTTACTTCATATTTTTTTGTTCCTAATAATATATTATTAGCCTATTCAAAATAAAAAGCCTTCGCCCCGTGGCTTGGTATAGTAACGGTCAGTTTTTCACGTACCGTAACCCTTTCGCCGCTCCAAAGCTCAAAACCGCTGATGCCACTGTAAATCTCCAGCTCAGACAGCTTGACTTCAGCCGTGCCGGTATTTTCACCCGTATTGAATACCGCGGCATAATGACCGCCTTCCGCCCCGGCGGAAGTCCACAGGATAAATTCACAGCCGTTTATATCCCTCCTCCACACCTGATGGGAGTGGCGTGAATTCTTGTGCATTTTCAGTATTTCCCTGTTTGTTATAAGATTCATCGTAAATCCGTCGAAGCCCGTCATTTCACCGCCGAGCATAAGCGGGGAGCGGAAAATGCTCCATAATGTCATCATGGTTATTTGTTCGTCTTCTGTAAATTTTGTCCGGTTTGCCTTGTCATAATCCTGCCTGACAGGACCTACTGGGAGCATATCGGCGTCGGGGAAACACCCGGCCCCGGTATGCGTACACCATTTTTCAGCGCGGGAAAACATATCGTAAAGAAGCTTCCATTCATCCCAGAAATCGTCGGTTATACGCCACATATTCGAAACCTGCTTGAAAAGCTCGGCTTTTTCAAGGGGAGCGGGACCGGGAGATAAACTGAGAACCATTTCCCTGCCGCAGCTTTTAAGGGCGTCCGAAAGCATAATCAGCTCCGCTTCCTCATGAGGAAGCTCCCTTGCAATGTCGTCGCATTTTATGAAATCGACGCCCCACCCGGCATAAAGCTTGAAAATGCTTTTATAATATGCGTTTTCGGTATCCTTTTGCGGGTCTATGCCGTACATATCGGTGTTCCATGCGCAAATACTGGCTGTTTTCGCAAGTTCCCGTGCGGGTTTGTCCGTTCCGAGGACGGCGGTGTTATTATGCACAGCCTGACGGGGGATTCCGCGCATAATATGTATTCCGAATTTCAAACCCAGAGAGTGGACAAATCCGGCAAGGGGAGCAAATCCCCTTCCTCCGGCGGACGACGGGAAGCGGTTTTCAGCGGGGATTAACCTGGAATATTCATCTGTACACAGCTCGGTAAAGGCATTGTAGGCATGGGTTTTCGCCGACGGCTCATACCACTGTATGTCAACCACAATATATTCCCAGCCGTATTGCTTCAGGTTTTCCGCCATGAACACGGCATTCTGCCTGACTATGTCCTCCGTCACGGAAGCTCCGTAGCAGTCCCAGCTGTTCCAGCCCATAGGGGCTCTGTATAAATTCATGTGACAACTCCGTTCCGCCGCATTAAGGCAATAAATATTTATTTAATGATAAAGTAAGTTAATATTAACACATATATGCATAATTGTCAACAAAAATATGGTAGACTTATCAATGGTCAGCACAGCGAATTAAACAGATTTCATTACAAAAAGGCGGTTTTCGTTCATGCCTGCAAGCAGGAATTCAAAAATATCAAGGCTCGATAAGTTCATAGCGGAGCAAATGGCGGTATCACGCGAGGATGCCAGGAAATATATAAAGAAACGGTCGGTTACGGTAAACGGCGTCACAGCAAGGCTTTATGACATGAAAATAAACGTCCGGAAAGACACTGTAACCGTCGAAGGCAATGAAATTCTATACCGCAGCCATATTTACATAATGATGAACAAACCTAAGGGAGTGATTTGCGCCGTTAAGGACAGAAATGAAAAGACCGTTATTGATTTGCTTCCCGAAAACCTGAAAAGAAAAGGACTGTTTCCGGCAGGCAGGCTTGACAGGGATACCGAAGGGTTTGTGCTTATTACAGACGACGGCGAGCTTTCGCATAAAATATTGTCACCCAGAAGCCACGTCCCCAAGGTTTATTTCGCGCGCCTTTTAAATGAAGCCGATAACGGCTGCATAAAAGAATTTGAAGAGGGAATCGTTATTGACGGCGGCGATAAATGCCTTCCCGCCGGACTGGAGATATTAAGTGATAAACAAGAGGTTCTTATAACGCTTTATGAGGGAAAGTACCATCAGGTGAAGCGTATGTTCCACGCTGCGGGAAATGAAGTCGTTTATCTGAAGCGGATCAGAATAGGAGGAATCAGTCTTGACGAAAATTTAGCCCACGGCGAGGCAAGGGAAATATTGCACAAAGATATTTGCAATATTTATACATTTTTTTAAAATAATAATTGTTTTTTTATATGTTTGTTTTTTTTTCGTCAAACTTAATAAATAAGTTTTTATAAGTTTAGTCAATAAGGTACTTGAAATTAATATGATAAATTTGGTATTATATTAGTATAGCCGAAATTTGATTATGCATGTCTAAATCGTATCGGTAAGACTATTAATTTGGGAGGTCCGCAATAATGGCAAGTTTATCACTGAGAAATATGTATAAGAAATTCCCGGGCGGCGTTGTTGCCGTATCAGATTTCAATCTCGAAATCAAGGACAAGGAGTTTATTATCCTTGTAGGTCCTTCCGGCTGCGGTAAATCCACAACCCTCCGTATGATTGCCGGTCTGGAAGAAATTTCCGAAGGTGAGCTTTACATCGGAGACCGCCTCGTTAATGACGTGGCTCCCAAGGACAGGGACATTGCGATGGTTTTCCAGAATTATGCCCTTTATCCTCATATGACTGTATTTGAGAATATGGCGTTCGGCCTTAAGCTCAGAAAAGTCCCTAAAGACGAGATTTCCCGCAAGGTTGAGGAAGCCGCAAGGATTCTTGATATTACCCACCTGCTTGACAGAAAGCCGAAGGCTCTTTCAGGCGGTCAGAGACAGCGTGTTGCTTTGGGACGTGCCATTGTCCGCGAACCTCAGGTATTTCTGCTTGACGAACCGCTTTCAAACCTTGACGCCAAGCTCCGCGCGCAGATGAGAGTTGAGATTTCCTCGCTTCACCAGAAGCTCGGAACCACTTTTATTTATGTAACGCATGACCAGACGGAGGCTATGACGATGGGCGACAGAATCGTAGTTATGAAGGACGGCTTTGTTCAGCAGGTTGATTCCCCGCAGAACCTTTACTCATCGCCTGTTAACCAGTTTGTAGCCGGATTTATGGGTTCTCCTCAGATGAACTTTATCGACGCCGTACTTAGAAAAGTTGAAGGCAAATATACTATTGAATTCGGTTCCGAAGATACAAAGACTTCGAGGGGCAGAAAATATTATATCGAGCTTCCCGAATCCAAGGTTGACGAAGAGGCTCTCAGCCCGCTTGTGGACAATGAAATAATCCTCGGCGTGCGTCCTGAAAATATCCACGATGAAGAGATGTTCATTTCGTCCGCTAAAACCGGTATTATCGACTGTGACGTTGAAATAACCGAAATGATGGGCGCCGAAACATACCTTTACATTACCTGCGAAGGCATTCCTTTAACCGCAAGGGTTGACCCAAGGTCGACAGCCCGTCCTCAGGATAATATCAAGGTTGCCATTGACCCAAACAAGATTCATATCTTTGATAAGGAAACTGAAAAAACAGTTATCAACTAAACCGTTTTAAACGATAGGTATCTCCGCCTTTTTGAACAGACCTAAAAAGACGGACAACAAAAATAAAACCAAACGATGATAAAGGCTTGATTCCTGTACCGCACAGGGGTAAAGCCTTTAAATTTATTTATAATCATCCTTTCGACATTAAAACGCACCCCTACTCGTTGTAAAACATTTTTCAATGTGTCCAACTTTTGGGGTGCGTTTTAAATACAGTATCTTTAATGAATTGAGTACTATAAAATAAAATTATAATAAACATGAATTAACACACCGGAATTTTATTTGGTAAATTTGTATAATATAAAAATAATTATAATGATTTCGTTAATATTAATTTTACAATTGTATGTATTGACATTATGTCCGTACGGTTATATAATTACATTGTACGGACACTATGTGAGGTGATGATTTGAGTCCAAAAACCGGAAGACCTCTATCCTCTAATTCTAAAACAGAAAGAATGGAAACAAGGATGACTGTCAAGGATTTTGAAAAACTTGATTTTTGTTGTGAGAAGACCGGGAAAACGAGGTCTGAGATTGTAAGAAATGGAATAGATATTATTTATTCCAATATTCACCACAATCACGAAAAAAAGTAGAACACCCGCCGAACCGTTACAAAGAAAGGCGAGTGTTCCCAACGAGAATAATTTTAAAAAACTCTTGACATATTCAACAGCCAGATATATAATAATAAATAGCAAGGGTGCGCCAGTTAAGCGGTCACCCCTCTATTGCTGAAGTTATATGAAATAACCGTTACAATTGGAGTTGTGGGCGGTTATTTCCTTTTATTGCTGTGCTGAAATATCGAAATGATATGACAAACAACAATGATGAGCGAAAAGAATTCATTCCAACTCATATGTATCACCCCCATTTCTGAGGGGAGGATTTGACCGCCTAACCGTTAATGGCACACCATTGCTTTTAACATCATACTACATTTTCTGATTTTTGTCAACAATCATTTGAATCAATATTCTAACTTGATTTTGAGTTAGTATAAAGTAAAAACAACAGATGAGCTTACCAGTTCATCTGTTGTTTTTTATAATATATATTGAAAAAAGCCAAAGCGAGGAGACCGTATTAACTGTTAATTATCTCTGCGCTTCCTCAACGGCAACGGCGCAGGCGACTGTCGCCCCTACCATAGGGTTGTTGCCCATCCCAATCAGCCCCATCATTTCAACATGGGCGGGAACGGATGAGGAACCGGCAAACTGAGCGTCGCCGTGCATACGTCCCATAGTGTCGGTCATCCCGTATGAAGCCGGACCGGCTGCCATATTGTCGGGGTGGAGGGTTCTGCCCGTTCCGCCGCCCGAAGCAACGGAGAAGTATTTCTTCCCGTTTTCCATAGCCCATTTTTTATATGTACCGGCGGTAGGATGCTGGAAACGGGTCGGATTTGTGGAGTTTCCTGTTATAGAAACGTCAACCTTTTCATGCTTCATAACAGCAACGCCCTCAAGGACGTCGTTACAGCCGTAACAGCGAACCTTGGCTTTGTCTCCGCCGGAGTATGCCGTTTCATTAACGATTTTAAGCTCGCCCGAGGCAAAGTCATAATCGGTTTCAACATAGGTAAAGCCGTTGATTCTGGAGATTATCATGGCGGCGTCCTTGCCAAGACCGTTTAAAATTACCCTGAGGGGGGATTTCCTTGCCTTGTTGGCGGTTTTTGCAATCCCGATGGCGCCTTCCGCCGCGGCGAAGGATTCATGCCCCGCCAAAAAGCAGAAGCAGTCGGTTTCCTCACGTAAAAGCATAGCGCCGAGATTGCCGTGCCCGAGTCCTACGTCGCGCGTTTCGGCAACGGAACCGGGGATACAGAAAGCCTGAAGTCCTATTCCGATTGCCTCGGCTGCCCCGGCGGCATCGGTAATACCCTTTTTAAGGGCAATCGCTGTGCCTAAGGTATATGCCCATACGGCGTTCTCGAACGCAATGGGCTGCACCCCCTTAACGATACCGTCAACATCAATGCCTTTGGATTTACAGTAATCAGCCGTTTCATCTATTGTATTAAAGCCGTATTCGGCAAGGCAAGCCTCTATTTTAGGCATTCTTCTTTCCTGTCCTTCAAATTTAGCCATAATTTTAACCCATCCTTTCTTACTCTTCTCTGGGGTCTATGTACTTAACTGCGCCGTCCTCGGCTGAAAAGCGTCCGTAGGTGCCGATATTGCCGTTATAAGCTTCGGTCGGGTTCTTTCCGTGACGAATATCTTCAAGCATCTTTCCGACCTTAACGAATTTATAGCCGCACGGCTGGTCGTTTTCATCAACGGCAACCTGGAGTATATACCCCTCCGCCATTTCAAGGTAACGCACGCCCTTTGCCCCTGTCGAGAAAATAGTGCCTACCTGCGAGCGGAGCCCCTTGCCGAGGTCTTCAAGACCCGCGCCTATCGGAAGCCCGTTTTCGGAAAAGGCAGTCTGGGTTCTTCCGTAAACAATCTGGAGGAAAAGTTCCCTCATCGCAACATTAATCGCGTCGCAGACAAGGTCGGTATTCAGCGCTTCAAGGATGGTTTTTCCGGTCAGGATTTCGCCTGCCATAGCGGCTGAGTGAGTCATTCCCGAGCATCCGAGCGTTTCAACCAGAGCCTCCTCTATAATACCGCTCTTTACGTTTAAAGTAAGCTTGCAGCATCCCTGCTGGGGAGCGCACCAGCCGATACCGTGGGTAAGCCCGGAAATATCACTGACATCATAAGCCTTTACCCAGGCGCCCTCTTCGGGAATCGGGGCGGGACCGTGGTTCGGACCTTTTTTGAGAGTACACATTCTCTCTACTTCATGAGAATACATCATACTTATCGCATAACTCCTTTTTTAAAATTTAGGATAATGAACAATCATACTTTATAATTATATAACATTTCACGGGATAAATCAAGTTAAATTTTCTATATTAAATACAAATATCAGGCATTTCCAATATGGCAGAGGGTCAGGGTTGCACGCGGCGAATATTGAATATTATAACCCGCCAACGAATGATAATGTAATTGCAGCTGCTTGTGCACCTGCTTTCATAGCGGAACGAATGTCATTGTGTAATAAAAAGTCAACTATAAAAGCCCCCTGATATGAATCCCCGCAGCCTGTCGTATCAACAACTTTTTCCACTTTTTTTGCTTCCTGGAAATACTCTTCACCATTTTTATAAGCGAAACTGCCATTTTCACCCATTGTTGCAATAAATACTGCAGGGTATTCGGCGGACCACTTCTTTAATAATGGTAAGCTTTCCGTTTTCGCGCTTAGGAAAAATAAATCAACTGCGGATAAAAATTCACGCCATTTATTATTAGGGGTATGGTCTGAAAAATCCACCGCAAGCAGGAACTCTGAATTACGCTTTATATTAATAATATGCTTGAAAGCCGGGTCCCAGGCAGTTGTTGCGACAACGTCAAATTCTTTAAGAAACGCTTCGTCGTCAGGCGATAATTTATAAACATCATATACGCCGCCGTTCCAGCTGTCGTCTCTTTCGTATCTGTCGCCGTCCTCTGTGAGGTATAATTTATTGCTTGCGGTATTACCCTCAACCTCATAAAGCCTTTCGCGGTTTATATTGAATTCATCAGCCTTTTCTTTTATTTTTTCCGCATATATATCTGTTCCGATATTGCCCATCAAATAAACATCGGCTTTCTTTGTTTTTGAACAAGCCGCGGCTAAATTAAGCGAATTCCCTCCTGCCGTTATTATTCCTTTTTCGGGGAAAATATCAACGCAGCAGAAAGTCAGTGCCAGTATTTTTTTCATAGGTTTATCCTCACTGTTAAACTAAATCAGTTTATATGTTTTAAGTAAATAAAAACCACTCGTGTTACTGCCATTATACCATTGAAAAAAGATGAAGTCAAATATAATTTAAGACCCCTGCGGCAGAAAAATTTCAACCCCCCTGCATTTACATTATAAACAAATGCCGTTGCCATACGGTGTTAAGCATATTCCGATTATCCTGAGGGCATTATATAAACCCTACACATTTTCATGAATACAGCATAGTATATTTCAAGGAGCAAAAGCTGCCAATATTATGCATTTTGCTCCATAATACATTTTATGTATCTATGGATACCATTCATAAGATGAAAGGAAATCCTGCCATGAAAAAATACACAATAGCGTTCGGGTCTGTGACAACAGCTATAAAAGCGCAGTCCGTCCTTGCCAAGAACAGTATCAGCACGGAAGTCGTCAGAACGCCGAAAAACCTTTCTTCCGGATGCGGATACAGCTTAGTGGGTTACGGCGACATATTAAGGGCAACCGAAATTCTTGACAGGCACAGGCTGGTTTACAAATCCGTAATGGAAGGGTAAAAAACCAAACAGTTTCTTTAGGATTTTTTATTTCTTATACTAATTCTCAAAGGTGAGGCGTATTGAATTTAATATAATGGGGTTCGATACGCCTTGACTGTTATTTATATTATTTAACAGGATATAAGCCGTTTATGATAATGCCGGAGGTTATTGTTCGGAAAGGATGGTCATAATTATAAACGCGGTAAATATTATCCGGGAAAGGACCATATACATATGCCAATAATTAATTTTGATAATTCCGCGACATCGTTCCCCAAACCGATTGCCGTAAAAAACGCTGTTTTAACCGCAATGAACCAGTACGGGGGGAACCCCGGGCGGAGCGGTCACAAGCTTTCGATGGATACGGCAGCCGCCGTTTTCGGAGCGCGTCAGGAAGCCGCGGATTTCTTCGGGGCTGAAGCCGAAAACGTCGTCTTTGCGTTAAACTGCTCACATGCGCTTAATATGGCTGTCAAAGGGGTAGCAAGAAACCGTCCGGGCTGCCACATAATTATATCCTCTCTTGAGCATAATTCCGTCGCACGTCCCGTTCACGCGCTTTATTTGCAGAAAAGATGCACCTACAGTATCGCCGAGGTTTCTCATGACGACGATATAACTATTGATAATATCAGACGGCTTATCCGCAGAAATACCGCTATAATTGTTTTTACTTTGGGAAGCAATGTCACGGGGCAGATTACCCCCTTCAAAAGAATCGGAGAGCTTTGTTCAAGGAACGGCATCTGCTTCATAGGCGACGCCGCACAGATTGCCGGAGTCCGTCCCGTTAAATTATCCGACGGAATAAATATTATCTGCACCTCGGGGCATAAATCGCTGTACGGTCTTACCGGAACCGGACTTTTAATTTCAGACGGCAGATACGTTATACACCCGATAATGGAGGGCGGAACGGGCAGTACGTCGCTGGAGCTTACACAGCCGGATTTTCTGCCCGACAGCCTTGAATCGGGTACGGTTAATACGGTTGGAGCAATAACGCTTGGCGAAGGAATTAAATTTGTCAATAAAACGGGTATCCAGACGATTTATCAGCATGAAACACTGCTTTGCGACAGGTTTATCAGCCGCATGTTAAAATTCCCCTCCGTTAAAATATGCCGTGACAGCCGCATAAAAGATTATCTGCCCGTCGTTTCCTTTAACATAGACGGTCTGACCGCAAATGAGGCGGGCAATCTTTTAAGCGACAAGGGCTTTGCCCTTAGGGGAGGTCTTCACTGTTCGGGACTGGCGCATAATTACCTTAAAACATCCCCGAACGGAACAGTGCGGTTTTCCCCTTCGGCATTCAATAACGAACGCGAGGTTGATATGCTGGTGAACGCAATAGAATGTATAGTATAATTTTATATAATGCGTACTGAACAATTACACATTTCGTGTAATTATTCACGGAAACAGACTTGCCTGTTTCCGGTTGGGGGTAACCGTATAATTATCATTATACACAAAAACGCAGGGGCAGCCCTATGCGGCCGACCATTATAATAAATTATTAATACTAATTCCAATTAAATATGTTATTCCGCAAAAAATCGGGACGCCACGCAGGGCGTCCCCTACATATTATTTGTGCATTTTTCAATTATTCAGCAGACATTATATAGTTCTGTCAGCGCCGCCGTAAGACGGCGCTTTTGAATTACTGATTAATTGCTCAAATCCCCGTCGTCAAAAGGGTCGCCGCATTCGGGGCAGTATTTCGGCGGCTTGGACGGGTCGGAGGGCTCCCAGCCGCATTTGTCGCATTTATACTGGGGAACCCCGGCGGGCTTGGGTTTTCCGCATTCCATACAGAATCTGCCCTTATTGACGGTTCCGCATGAACAGCTCCATCCGTTTTGCTCCGGACGGGGCTTTGCGCATTCCGTGCAGTATTTCCCCGTATTTCCGGAATTACCGCAGGAACATATCCAGCCGTCCTGCTGTTTTTGCTGTGATACCGAAACGGGAGCAGGGTCAGCCGCATGCTGCGCCGCAGCTTCCTGTTGTTTTTGCTGGGCGCTCATCTGGAAAAGGCTCTGAGCGTTTATTCCTCCGGCGTTCGCCGCCATATTCATACCCATAAACGCCATTGCGGGTCCGGCGTTCTGGTTTGCGGCGGCTGATTTCATAGCCTCAGCCTGAGCCATGACAAGCGTTCCCGCCGCCATGTCAGCCCTGCCCATAACAGCCGTGCGTTGTAAATCCTTAATAAGCTCCTGGTCTTCGTCAGAGGGGGCAAGGTTACTGAAAGCAAAGGATATTACTTCAATCCCCCTGAGTTCGCTCCACTTTTTACTGAGAACCTCGTTTATTGTCAGTGAAAATTCCTCCGCCGTTTCGGGCGCCATTAAAGAAGTATACCGTATACCCTTGGCGGAAATCTTGCCGAACGCCGGTCTGAGCGCGTCAATAAACTCGGACTTCAGCTGACTGTCAATCTGCTCTCGTTTGTATACCGAATCGACATTGCCGGTAACATTGGTATAAAAAAGCATCGGGTTTGTTATACGGTAGCTGTATTCGCCGTAGCACTGGATTGAAATATCCATATCAAGTCCTATGTTAGTATCTACGACGCGGAAAGGTATGGGGTTGGATGTACCGAACCGGTTACCCATTATTTCCTTAGTGTTGAAATAGTATACCCTCTGGTCCTTACCCGTTTCGCCGCCGAAAGTAAAGCGTTTTCCGATACTTTTGAATACACCGGGTATGGATTCGCTTAAACTGCCGTTCAGAATTGACGGCTCGGTGGATGAATCATATGTAAACTCACCCGGTTCGGCGCAAAGCTCGACTACCTTTCCCTGTTCGACTATAATCATGCACTGCCCGTCCGCGACGGCAATAACGGAACCGTTTGAAATTACGTTATCGCTCCCCTTCGTATTCGCCGCTTGAGAACCCGAACCCGTACGCTTCTGCCCCTTTGTTATAAGCACGTTTGCGGGCAGAGCGCCGCAGTAGAAAAATTCCTTCCACTGTTCGGCAAAAGTATCCTTAACCGCACCTTTTAAAGCCTTTATTAATCCCATTTTTACCACCCATCCTTTATAATTAATTAATCTTTATAACCGGAGGACAAACAGAAAGTTTATTTCAGAATTGTAAAGATTGTGATGTCACTTTGTACTGGTACCTCATAACAGCGTTTAAAGTTATAATATAATAATAAAAACCATACCGCCGCAGGCGGTATACCGCCATTGTTAATTGGTACTAGACTCCGCTTATTCCCTCGTCGACGGTATCGTTCCTGACCGTGCCGAAATCGGAAAGCACCCAGCTGTACTGACCTGTGGTAACGACGGAATCGCAGTAGCTGCATTTACCGGAAGAGGTCATTTCAAGGGGCGCGCCGCAGTTCGGGCAGTTATGACCCCTTTCGTCTTCCTTTTCGTCTTTTGTCATTATTCCCAGCGAGCGCATGAATTTCATTTTGTATTTCATATCCCACCGGGTTGTTTTGTCGCCGCGAAGGATATTTCCTGTCTTTTCGTCCTCCTGCCAGTCAATCATACGGGCGTTAAGGTAAATTGTAAGGTATTCGAACTGACTGTCCTTGTCGTAGCTGGTCATATAAGCCGTATTTACGACCATGCTTTCATAATGGTATATTACCCCCTGTTCGATTTTTGCCTGTATTTGCCTTGTGGTGGAGTCATACAGGTTATCGTGAAGGAATACCCTGACAGGGGTTAAATCGCGTTTGCACCAGGCGGTCTGGATGTCTATGTACACCCGCTTTGTAAATGAAATAAAATCAAAGGATGAAAAATCGGGGTCATGAGTCCTGATTATACCCTCAATCTGCTGGGTTCTGTCAGGAAGCCTTGCGTTTCCTCCCTGATTAAGATTTCTCCTTACCGTACTGTTCGGTACAGACGGCGGTGTTTTAATATTTTTCCTCCCGAATATGACAATTACAATAATTACGACAACAACAATACTGCCGATTCCGATACTTCCACCCCCCGAGCCTCCGCCGTAGTAGTAATCGTCATCGTCGTCATAATCATATCCTCCCCCGTAGTCATAATCGTAATCATAGCCTCCACCGCCTCCACCGTAGTCGTAGTCATTGGCGTCGAAAGCAGCTCCTGAAACCGAAAAGCATACCGCCGTAAGCAATACGGCAAAAAGACAAAGCAGCGCTTTTTTCATTAACACAGTCACCCTTTCATTATATAAATATTTATCCTAGTCGGGTTAAAATGATTATTACTCCTCGTTAAACGGATAACAGCCATATAAAATACCGTTTTCCGCAAATTTTTTCCGTGTTGCCTCAGAAGTTAAATCATCGGCTTGCTTAAGAGTTACTATACTGCCGGCATTTTCAGTCCATACAGCATATAAAACGGTATATTTTTCCGGTTCATAAACGACAAATGCGCTTCCGTAATAATATACGCCCAGATAATCATATACGCTGTATGCCGCTTCTCCGAATGAAACGGAATCGTATGTATTTTCATCAAATTCTGCGATTTCCGGGTTTTCTCCCTCAAGAACAACACCGTTGATAGCAAGCTTTATCAATGCCGCCGAGCATGCTGTATAAACTTCCTTTGCATTTTTATCCGCACTCTCAATTGTATTTTCATTTATGTCAAAGACACCCCTTAACGGATAACAACTGTATGTAATGCCGTCTTCAGCAAACTTACTTATGGTTAATGCCAGATTTAAATCATCCGCCCGTCTGAGTTTTTCAAGGTCTCCGGCATTTTCAGTCCAGACGGCATATAAAACTGTATAATTCACCGGGTCGTAAACCGCAAATGCATATCCGTAATAATCATCTTCAAGGTATTCCTTTAAGCTTGCTTCTTCTCCTCCGAATTTAACGGAACCGGTTGAACTTCCGTCAAATTCCGCTGTAGCCGGGCTTTCACCGTCAAGAATAATACCGCTGACGGCTAACTTTGTCAGTGCCGCCGAGCATGCGGCATATACCTTTTTAGCGTTGTCTGTGTTTTCTGTTCCGTTTACGGATTTATTTTCAATTTCCTTTAACGGAAAACAACCGTATACAATACCGTCTTCCGCAAATCCTAACTGGATTGGAATCTTCTGTAAATCATCATCCGCTTGTCTGAGTTTTTCAAGGTCACCGGCATTTTCAGCCCAGACGGCATATAAAACAGTATAGTTCACCGGGTCATAAAAAACAAGCGCGCTTCCGTTATATTCCCCGAGGTATTCCTTTAAGCTTACTTCCTCACCGCCGAACATAACGGATTCCGCTGTATCCCCATCAAATTCAGTTGTTGCCGGACTTTCGCCGTCAAGGACAGCGCCGCTGACAGCTAGATTTGTCAGTGCCGCTTCACAAGCTACCATTACCCTTTTTGCTTTATTATTTGCTTCTAAAATTACTGTGTTTAAATCTAAAACCGCATTTATAGCAGATATTTTATCAGTATTTCCCGGTTTTTCTGTAACAGTATTTGTTATTTTATCGGCGGTCACTGATTCCCCAGCAGAAATGACCTCAGTTATATCATATTCGTCCGTTGTAGTGAATTCATGGTTATCCTCAAGTAATATGACATCCTCCTGTGAAACACTACCGCCGCAAGCTGATAAGGTTCCCAGCAGGGCTGTAAACAAAATAAATGCCGGTAGTTTCTTCATCAATACAACCACCCTTTCCGGATGTTTTATCCGCTTTGGACAAAACTCCTGTTTGTAAATAAATTTCCTCTTTTCCTTACTCCTCATTCCTCATTCCTAATCCCTGATTCACCACTTGTCGTCCTCGGAATCCTTCGGTATGCAGGGGGTTAATGCGGCGATTGCGCATTCGATTTGTTTATCATCCGGCTCCTTTGTCGTTATGTGCTGAAGCCATATCCCCGGTGCGGAAATTATTTTAGTAAGGATATTATCAAACCTGCCGGCTATTTTTATTATTTCATAAGCGACAGAGGCTTCGGGGACAAGACAAAGCATCTGGACGCCGAACCTCAGCCACATATTCGTCCTGGGAAGAAAAATCCCTACAATAATACTTATTATTAAAACAATGAGGATAAAGCTTGTTCCGCATCTGGGATGAAAGCGCCTGTGCTTCCTTACATTTTCCGAGGTAAGGCTGTCCCCGGATTCGTAGCAGGCTATGGACTTATGCTCCGCGCCGTGGTATTCAAAGGTATCCCGTATCGACGGCATGAACGAAATAGCATACATATACCCTATAATAAGGATAAGCCTGATTATTCCCTCGGCATAAGGGCGGATATTCTCAGCCATACCCAGTTTTACAAGCAGATTCGCCCCGCCGATGGGAACTCCCTTGAAAATCACAAGCGAAACCGCGAAAGCTATTACCACGGAAATAATCATAATTACCGGAACCAGCTTTTCGCCGAATTTATAAGTAAGCCACTGTTCAAATTTTGAAAGCTCTTCCTCTTCGTCATCCTCGGTGATTTGCTTCTGTGCGGATTTCATCGTACATCTGACGCCCTCGATTGTGCTTGCGAAAAAGTTTATACAACCCCTTATAAACGGAGCTTTACGGTACCAGGGGGCGTCCTTTCCGTTTTTTACAGCCCATGTTTCAACGTCGATTTCTCCGTTCGGCAGCCGGCATGCCATTGCGGCGGTGTCAATTCCGCGCATATAAACACCCTCAATAAGAGCCTGCCCGCCTATTTTTGACTTGAACTTGCATTCATTCTGAGCTTCTTTGATTTTATTCAAAATTTATATTCCTCATTCCTTTTTTGTTCACGAATTGTCTTACCGCCCTCATATAAAAATTTGGGGGTATAAATATACAATTATTATACAGGGAGTATTATTGAAACGGTGGTGCCTACTCCTTTTTCGCTGAAAATCTCAAGCCTGCCGCTGTGCATTGTAATTATTTCGTCAGCGACTGCAAGCCCTATTCCCGAACCCCTCCTGGTATGGTTAGCCTTATAGAATTTTGTCTTGATTTTAGGAAGGTCCTGTTCGCTTATGCCGCACCCCGTATCCGATATGTCAATTTCTATATGAGCGATGTCGGGCATAAAAGCCTGAACCGAAACCCGTCCGTTCCTGTCGGAATATTTTATGGCATTGTCTATAACATTGATAAATACCTGGCGTATTCTGTTCCTGTCGCCGAATATAAAGGGAAGCATGTCGGGTTCGTCGTAAATAAATTCAATGCCGTCCCTTTTCGCACGTTCAGTATATATTAATACAGCTTCCCCCAGTTCTGCCAGAATATCCATATTAGCCTTGTTTAACGTGAATTTACCGTTCTGTATCCGCGAAAAGTCAAGCAGCTCCTCAACCATCTGCGAAAGCCTTTCGGTTTCGCCGTTAATAACGCGCATGCCTTTCCCGATGGTATCAGTATCATCCGGCATGCTTTCAATTGTCTCTGCCCAGCCCTTTATAGCCGTCAGAGGGGTTCTCAGCTCATGGGAAACGCTTGATATAAAATCGTTTTTCATTCCTTCAGAGATGGCAAGCTCCTGAGCCATATGGTTTATTGTATCGCACAGCTGACCTATTTCATCGTCGTTCTTCTTTTTTATACGGACGGAAAAATCACCGACCGCATATCGCTTAGCGGTATTGCTGATTTGACTTACGGGTATTACTATTGATTTTATAAAATAAGAGCCTGAAAAAAACATAAGGGAAAGAATGGCAAAGCTGATTAGTATAAATGTAACTATAATTGAATTTATCTGCGTATCTATTGCGTCAAGGGAGCTCACTGCCCTTATTGCTTTATACCCCGCAGTATTTTCAGGGGTAAGCAGACAAACGGCCATGATATGTTCGCCGGTGGAAATCCTGTCGTTAGCGAATCCGCTGACGCCGCTTTCAACGGCTCCGGCATAGTCTCCGATTAACATATCGACTGTAGGAATGAACCCGGATGAAGTCAGCTCGATTTCACCGTCTGAATTGACGACCATAAGCTCCATTTTTTCTTTTTCGGACCATCGTTCAAGAACAGACCGGATTTCGCCTGAAAAGCCGGCGCCCGAATCGTTGTATGCGGTTTGCAGCATATTGGACACCATGTTCATGCGTGAAATCATATACTGTCTGGCGGCGTTGTAGTAATAATTCCTGATGAACAGCGAAGCCGCGATAACAAGGCTGACAAGCATAATAAACGTAACCCCGACACTGTTCACAATCCAGCGCTGGGTTATTGTAGTCCTTCGCAAACAAGCACCCCTTTTTCAGTGTGGAGTGTGGAGTGTGGAG
>DBCY01000126.1:17489-17666 GCA_002293295.1 Ruminococcus sp. UBA946
GCCAGATACCAGATTTATATCTAAAACGGAACGCAACGCTGCGGCGCAGGGCGTCGTTCCCTACAAATTATACTCAAAAAATCTGACCACTGACCACTAATCACTGACAACTTTAATTAGAACATTATCAGCATTCTTGCTTAAGTTATTGACATGCACTCCAAACTCCACACTCCA
>DBCY01000175.1:0-8606 GCA_002293295.1 Ruminococcus sp. UBA946
AATATGAATGAAAAGATTATAAAGAAAAGGGAATGGGTGAAAAATGCTATTATTATTTTTCTGGTAGTAATGCTTTTGCTTACTTTTTTCTCTAATACCATTATGAATTATTCATTGCCCGAGGTAGCGGCTCAGTACGCTAAAAGCGACACTATCTCCGAACAAATCCGCGGTAACGGAAATATTGAAGCCAGTGAAACCTATGATGTGAAAATTGACGAAAGCCGCGTAATATCAAGCGTAGCTGTAAAAATAGGGGATACCGTTGAAAAAGGTCAGGTTATGCTTAACCTTGAGGATGTCGAAAGCGCCGAGCTTAAAACGGCTCAGGATACTCTGGACACCTTAAACCTTGAGTATCAGACTGCCATTCTGAAACAAACGGGCAGCGATTATGCGCTCGATTACCTCGATATAAAAAATAATGAAGAGGACATTGTCAAAGCAAAGGAAGAACTTTCAAATATTGCGGTTTATGAAAATGAATATGAAACGGCAAAAAGCAATACCGATGAAAAAAATGATGCCGTTAACGAGCTTACAAAACAGGCGGATGCCGTATCTTATCAGCTTGAATTCAACGCCGATGATTACTCGCAGCTGGAAGGCGAAAACTTTCAGCTTGTCGACGCCGCGCAAAAAAGGCTTGCCGCCGCTGATAAATATAAAAAAGATACCGACGCCACTGTAGTGGATTTAGAAGGAAAAGTGAAGGATGGCGTTACGGACGACACACTTTCGGCATTAAGGAAATCGGTTGAAACAAAGGAAGCGGAGCTTAATAATTTACGCGCTTCCTATTTTGCCGCCTGGGCGGACGATAAAATAGACGAAGCTTCTGCGGCTGAAAAAAGTATAGCAAATGCTGAAATAGAACTCAGATATGCCAGAAGCGAATACAGCAACGCAGTATCCAAACAAGGAGAAACCAGCCGCCACGCCGCTTCCCTCAGAACCGCCCTTGCATCCCAGAAAAAAGGCAATAACTCATTTGACAGCGCAACGGAAAATCTTAAAAATGTCATGAATATGGTTAAAAAAGAGCTGAAAGACAAGCAAAACGATATTAAGTATGAGCTTGTTGATGCAAACGAGGAACTTAAGAAAGCAGAGGAACTCGAAGCTGAAGCGAAAGAAAAGGCATCCCTGACTGTAGATAAAGCTGAGATG
The DNA here is from genome assembly GCA_002293295.1 of Ruminococcus sp. UBA946. GTDB lineage: Bacteria > Bacillota > Clostridia > Oscillospirales > Ruminococcaceae > UBA946. The sequence goes on from DBCY01000175.1 coordinate 1,171, forward strand.
AATATCCGTGAATTAGAGCGTTCTCTTGAAGAGAAAAAAGTTAATCTGACAGAAAAGCAAAAAACTGACATGGAAGCGTCGGGTGTGTCCGCTCTTGAGCTTGAAGCAAAGCAGGAAAAAATAAAAGAACAGGAAGAGCTTATTCAAAGGCTTAAGGAGAAAACTGTCGGAGCAACCGTTAAAGCTCCCGTAGGAGGGGTTATAAGCCAGCTTAACTGCACCGCGGGTCAGTCAACCGCTGCGGGGGAACCGCTTGCCGTCATTGAAATGACGGAACTTGGATACAGCATGGAAATTACCATCACCAATGAACAGGCTGAAAAAATAAAGGTTGGCGACGAAGCCGAAATCCAGTATTTCTGGTACGGAGAAGCCAGCGCCAGGGTACAGTCCATAAAACCTGATACGGCTGACCCCACAAGGAATAAAACCGTTACTTTCAGCGTTACGGGAGATGTGGAACCGGGTATGAACTTGCAGGTGGCTATGGGCGGCAAAGGTCAGAATTACGACTGTGTAATACCTAACAGTGCTGTCAGAGAGGACAACAACGGTAAATTCGTACTTTCCGTAGTGGCAAAGAGCAGCCCGCTCGGCAACAGGTATATCGCCGAAAGAGTCGATGTTGAGGTACTTGCGTCAGACGGAACATACTCCGCCGTTTCGGGAGGATTATACGGAAATGAATTCGTTATAATCACTTCATCTAAACCGATTGAATCGGGTATGCAGGTCAGAATGGCTCAGAACTGAGCATAAATTATAATTATCGGGCATGTCGCTCCGGTGCGCCGTTGACTTTTTAACAAATTAACAGTGCGGAGCGCAGCGCCCCGGTATTTAATAATAAATTATAAGCAGCCGGATTTCCGGCAAACGTTATCCGGGAACTCTTGCGGAAAGGAGCTTGTTTCAACTGTTGAATATAAAAAGAAAATATGTTTACTCCGGTATAGCTAATATAATATCTTTGATTATATTTTTAGTTTTGCTTTTTATTCTGAAAAATCTTGCCGATACTCTCGAAACCCAGCAGATGGCGTTAAGATGGCAAAGCGATGATGTTAAATATACTCAGTCCTCTCTGTTTCTTCCGAATGAAAACGGGTTATCGATTGAAGATATTTATATGAACAGGATAAATATTGATAAAAGATTATCGGAAAACTCAATTGAAAAAAGCTCGGTACGACTACCCGACGGAACCGAAATACAGAACGGAAGGCTTTGGATTGACGCTTTCAGCGGTACCGGGAAGTTAAATGCAGCAAGCGATAAAATATCCGCTGAAGCTGAAACAGTGTTCACCGGAGGCGACTTTTTTCTGTTCCATCCTTACATCTTGAAATCAGGGAGCTTTTACAGCGATTCTGATATAATGAGCGACCGGATTGTAATCGACGAAGCCCTGGCGTGGCAGTTATTCGGAAGCTCCGATGTAAACGGCATGCCGGTTAAAGTAAACGGAATCCGTTATTTTATTGCGGGTGTTATTGAAGGCGAAGGCGACGAGGCTTCAAAAGAGGTTTACGGAGAAAAACCCCGTATGTTCATGCCGTACAGCAGCGCTGCTAAAATGAACCCGGATATAAAAATCACCTGTTATGAGGTTTGTCTGCCTAACCCCGTTCAGGGAATCGGTCATAACATCTTTACCGAAACTATTAACGCAGACGAAAGCAAGACAACAATAATAGAAAATTCCTCCCGGTATACTTTAAAATCTATATTTGATATTATAATTAATTATGATAAAAGCACTATAGGGACTAAGGCTGTTATTTATCCGTACTGGGAAAATGCAGCAAGGATTATTGAGAACAAATCGGCTTTATTATTGTCGGTTATGCTTATTATGCTGATTTTACCTGTTTTAACGATACTTTATTTACTATACAGGCTTATAAAGGCAAGAAAAAAAATCGCAGGAAAAATAAAGGATAAATTAAAAAATATATACGGTGTAATTAAATCAAAACGCCGTACGGTGTATTTAACGGAGGATAAAGTTTGAAAAATGAATTTTTCAAACTTAGGAGTTTTGTCCTTTCAGGACAAAACATCCGGAAAGGATGGTCAAATTAATGAAAAGAATTGTTCTCAAAAGGATTGCATACTTTTTCCTTGCCGTGGGCATTACAGCTTCGCTTGCCGCCTGTAAAAAGGAGACTGAACCCCCTTTAGCTTCAAAGGAGAATATATTCAGCGCGCAGGAGCTTGATATTCCGGTAAAACTTTCAAATATCGAATTTATGCAAAGCAACGGCGAAAATATTTATGTATACGGCTCTGTCAGTGAATCAGCCCCCGCCGGAACTGATGAAAACGGCGAAGAAATCACCACCTTGACAACGAAATCAAAGTTGATTATTATGGATATGGACGGCAGTCTTGTCAAGGATGCCACCGTTTCGGAATCAGGCGGTTCTTTCGATGAGGAGCGGGAAATAAGTGAAAATAAATATGTGAACAGTTCGGTTATTGACAGTAACGGCAGCTTATGGCTTCTCGAAACAATAAACATATTTAACATGAGAACAAATGAATCCAGCAGGAAATACGGTCTTACCATGCTTAACAGCGACGGTAATTCTGAAAAGAGTATTGACCTGTCTGGTTTGAATGAAGATAATAACGAGAATTTTTTTATTTATTCATTCACGGTTGATAATGAAGGAAATATTTATGTTCTGAGCGATAATGATATTTATGTATTAGATAATAACGGAAATATGCTGTTTACAATCGAAGGAGAACAGCAGTCGGGAAATTCCGGCGAGTATTTAGGTAAATTAAACCGTGCAGAAGACGGAAGGATTTTTGCTTACGGTTCGTCATGGAGGATTGAGAACAACGAAAATATAAGCATGTCATTCTTTAAGGAAATTGACATTGCGTCAAAAGGTTTCGGCAATACATATGAAACAAATAAAGTTTTAAATGATATTACAGACGGAAAAAACGGTTATGACTTAATAGCTGTGACTGAAACCTCATTAAGCGGTTATGATATTGAAACCGATACGTTTACTACAGTCGTTGACTGGTTAAAATCAGGATTCAGTACAAACATGATACAAAATCCCACTATTCTGCCCGACGGACGCATAATATGCACAACCCGCAGAAATAATGATATAATAACAAGTATGTCCATGTCATCGGTAGGGGGAGTTTCTTTTATATCAACCAGCAGCTCTATTTCAGCCGGTTCCTCGGAGCCGGATACCATAATATCTATTCTGACAAAGGTTGACCCAAAGGATGTTCCTGATAAGAAGCTGGTTAAAATCGCATGCTGGTATCTTGACCCCGAGCTCAGAAGCCGTGCCGCTGAATTTAACAAAACAAATCTTTCATATCAGATTGAAGTAACCTCCTATATGGAGGAAGCCGGGTACAATGACGCTAATACAAGGCTGAACAATGATTTAATTGCCGGAAATATCCCCGATATACTTATTATGAATGCCACAATGCCGGTGAACAATTATATTTCAAAGGGACTTCTGGCTGATTTGTATACTTTTATTGACGATGACGCTGAAATAAGCCGCGAGGATTTCCTCCCTAATATTCTGGAGGCTTATTCGGTTAACGACAAGCTGTATTCCATGATTCCAGGATTTTATATTCAGACTGTAACCGGTAAATCATCGGCAGTCGGGGATACTCCCGGCTGGAATATGGATGATTTTAAAAAAGTAGCCGAAGCTAATCCCGGTAAAAAGATGTTCAATATGCTGACGCAGACCGGTTTTTTAGACAATGCCCTTACTATGTCCCTTGATAATTTTATTAACCCCGAAACAGGCGAATGCAGCTTTGACACTCCTGAATTTATCAGCCTGCTCGAATATGCGAATACCTTCCCCGGCATGATTGATTATGAAGCATATTACAACTCCGGCACTGATTTCTACTTGCAGGAACAAACGCAGTACAGGACAGATGAAGTACTGCTTGCTCAGGCGTATTTAAACAGCTTCAGCGCAATCAGGGAAATGGAGAAAGGGCAGTTCGGCGAACCGGTAACGTTCATCGGTTTCCCCGGTTCGGACAGCAACGGTTCTTCTATCAGCTCCAATTATGAATTTGCTGTAATGTCCAAGGCGAAGAACCCGCAGGGAGCCTGGGAGTTCTTAAGGTATTACCTGACACCGGAATATCAGAATCAACTTGAATTTCAGTTCCCCGTCATTAATTCAGCAATGGATATGCAGATGGAAAAAGCCAAGGAAAAACCTTTTTATATGAACGGTGATGAAAAGGTCGATTATGAAAGAACCTACTGGCTCGGTAGCGAATCAATTGAAATAGGGGTTAACACAGACGAGGATAACCAAAAGGTTCTTGATTTTATTAAATCTGTCAATACTCCTTTAAGATATGACCAGGAACTGACAAAAATAATCACCGAAGAAACGGCGAGTTATTTTTCCGGTCAGAAAAAAGCCGAAGAGGCGGCTGAAATTATTCAGAACCGTGTTTCAGTATATATAAATGAAAGCCGGTAGTTTATTTCCATAAGTGGCATAATATGATATTATTTAGTGTAATCACTATAATATATATTTTACGGGGGGTTATTCAATGAAAAAATCAATTATCAAAAGAATGGCATGCATATTTTCCGCTTTCTGCATGACGGCTTCGCTTGCCGCCTGCAACAGGGATGCGGAACCGCCGCTTGCTTCAAAGGACCATGTATTCAAAGCCGAGGAGCTTGAAATCCCGGTCGAGCTTACAAACATTAATTTTATACAAAGCGACGGCGAAAATATATATATTTACGGAACCATTGACGATAACAGCACCGATACCGATGAGAACGGCACGGAAATTTACAGCTGGTCAAGTACGGCAAAGCTTGTTATTATGGATATTAACGGCAGTCTCAAAAAGGATATTACTTTATCTGAAACCAGCAGCTCTTCCAATGAAACAATTCAAGTAAACAAATATGTTCAGGGAGCAACTATTGATAACAGCGGTAATCTGTATATGCTTGAGATTACTAATACATATAACAACACAACATATGAATCAAATGAAGAATACAGCCTTTCTGTAATAAACGGGAACGGCGAAACCATCAAAACTATCGACTTGACTTTCCTGAAGGAAGAATCCAATGATGAATACTTTTATTTAAGCGGTTTTACAGTAGACAACGCCGGTAATATTTATATTACAAACTCCAGCGGCATTTATGTTATCGACGGTAACGGCAGTCTGATTTTCACTATTGAGGGAGAACAGCAAAGCGATACGTCAGGCGAATACATTAACAGAATAAGCCGTACCGAAGACGGCAGAATCATTGCTTACGGTTCAAAATGGGAAATGACGAACAATGAATATAAGACCGTCTCATTTTTCAATGAAATTGACATAAACGCAAAGGGTTACGGCAAAACCAATGAAACGACAAAGGTATTCAATGATATTGCCGACGGTAAAAACGGTCACGACCTTATTCTTGTCTCAGATACCGCTCTAAGGGGATATGATATTGAAACCGACACATACTCCACCGTTATCGACTGGCTGCAGTCGGGATTTGACACCAACACGATGCAGTCTCCGATGATTTTAACGGACGGACGTATTATATGCGCGACCTATGATTATACTTCAACCGGCAACGGTTATTCTTACAGCAATGCGGATATAAAGCTTTCATTACTTACAAAGGTTGCCCCTGCCGATGTTCCCGATAAAAAGCTTATAAAAATCGTCTGCTGGTATCTGGATTTTGATTTGAAACGCCTTGCTACCGAGTTCAATAAAACAAATGAACAGTACCAAATCGAAATTGTTTCCTATATGGAAGAGACCGGTTATGACAATGCCGTTACAAAGCTTAATAACGACCTTATTGCCGGAAATATACCTGACATCCTTGTTATGAATAATTCAATGCCCGTTGATAATTATATTGCAAAGGGACTGCTTGCCGATTTATATACTTTTATAGATGAAGACGCCGAAATAAGCAGGGAGGATTTCGTACCCAGCATACTTGAAGCATATTCGGTAAACGGCAAGCTGTATTCAATGATTACATCATTCAATATTTCAACGGTTGTCGGCAAAACATCGCTTGTAGGCGAAGAATCAGGATGGACCATGGATGATTTCAGAAGTATTGCATCGGCAAATCCTGATAAGCAAATGTTTTCAATGCTGACAAAATCTGATTTTATTAACAATGCGCTGAATATGTCGCTTGATGATTTTATAAACCGGGAGACAGGCGAATGCAGCTTTAATACTCCTGAATTTATCAGCCTTCTTGAATATGCGAATGAATCGTTCCCCGATGAAATTGATTATGAAGCATATTATAATTCAGGAAGGGATATTTACACGGAGCAGCAGGCGCAGTACAGAACGGGCGACGTATTGCTGGCGCAGCAGTGGCTGTCACGCTTTGTCGCTATAAAGGAAATGGAGCAGGGGCAGTTCGGAGAACCGATAACATTCATAGGCTTCCCAAGCTCGGAAGGCAACGGTTCATCCATTAGCGCCAGCTATGAATTTGCCATTATGTCAAAGGCTAAGAATCCCCAGGGAGCATGGGAGTTCTTAAGGTACTACTTCACCCCCGAATATCAGGATATTATGGAATATCAGTTCCCCGTCATAAATTCAGCCATGAAGCTCCAGATGGATAAAGCAAAGGAAAAACCGTATTATATGGACGGGGAAGAGAAGGTTGAATATGAGAATACCTACTGGATGAACAATAATGAATCAATAACCCTGGAAGTCAATACAGACGCCGACAACCAGAAGGTTCTTGACTTTATCAGCTCTGTAAAGACGCCGCAAAGATATGACCAGGAGCTGACAAACATTATTAACGAAGAAACGGGAAGTTATTTTTCCGGACAGAAAAAAGCCGGAGAGGTTGCCGAAATTATTCAGAACCGGGTTTCAGTTTATGTCAATGAAGGCAGATAAAGTACATTGCCTTTAAAAACTAATCTTTTAAAGTTAAACGACTATAATATACGAAGGCGGTCAGGTCAATATGGAAATAATCAAATACCCGTCCGATATTGAGGTAGACAATGCAATTAAAAATGATGAACCTTTGCTTGCGGTTATATCCTTTGACGGCGAAAAAGCTTATGTTTCCCAAATTGACGACGCTGTTGAGCATCATATTCTGCTGATGAAATCGGGATATAAGGATACCGATATTGACCGGTTCTTCCGTATAACCGCGGACAGTGAAGGTGCGGACTGGACTTTTATCTGTCCTCCTGATTACAGGAATATTGCATATAAAAACAAACGCATTGAAGCTTTTTACAAGGATGGGTTTACCGTTATTTCAAATTTTCTGAACGAGCTGGGTTATCTTGTGGGAATTAATATTCCTAAACGTTACCGGCGTCATCTGATTAGGGCGTGTTCGATAATTA
>DBCY01000175.1:8704-17210 GCA_002293295.1 Ruminococcus sp. UBA946
ATTTTCGAACACGCCCTAATAAAGAATAGTAAAAATAATTAAACGGAACGGCATTTTACCGTTCCGTTTAATTTTTCATATTGAAACTTAATTATTTATATGGTATAATAATAGCGAACCAAAACTATTTCTGAAAGGACAGTTTAAATTGAAATACATTCTTTCTCTTGACCAGGGCACAACCTCTTCAAGAGCTATAATATTTGATAAGAACGGACATGCCGTATCCTCAGCTCAAAAAGAGCTTGCGCAGTATTATCCTAAAGCCGGCTGGGTTGAACACGACGCAGTTGAAATATGGGCTTCGCAAATCGGCGTCGCCAAGGAAGCTATGCAAAAAGCCGGCATTGAAGCCGGAGACATTGCGTCCATAGGAATTGCGAATCAGCGTGAAACAACTGTGGTATGGGATAAAAATACAGGCAGACCCGTTTGTAACGCTATTGTGTGGCAGTGCAAAAGGACTGCCGGTAAATGCTCCGGGTTAATTGATAAGGGTTACGGGGAGATGTTTCAGAATAAGACGGGGCTCAGGATTGACGCTTATTTCTCAGCGACAAAGCTTGCATGGGTCCTGGAAAACAGAACAGGCGTGCGTTCTATGGCTGAAAAAGGCGAGGTTTTGTTCGGAACCGTTGAAACATGGCTTATATGGAATTTAACGGGCGGACGTATTCATGTTACGGATTATTCCAACGCTTCCAGGACAATGCTGTTTAATATCCATACGCTTGACTGGGATGATGATATTTTAAAGCTTCTGAATATCCCCAGGGCAATGCTTCCGCAGGTTAAACCGTCAAGCGTTATATACGGTTATTCCGTACCTTCATGCTTCGGCGGTAAAATTGCCGTTTCCGGCTGCGCTGGCGACCAGCAGGCGGCTCTGTTCGGGCAGCGCTGCTATAACGCGGGGGATGTGAAAAACACATACGGCACAGGCGCGTTCTTACTGATGAATACAGGAAACCAGCCGGTAAAATCGGAGCATGGTCTCCTTACAACCATCGCATGGGGAATTGATGAAAAAATAACATACGCTCTTGAGGGTTCGGTTTTTATCGCGGGTGCCGCCGTACAATGGCTGAGGGATGAAATGGGGCTGGTGAAAGACGCCTCAGAAACCGAAGCTGCCGCTTTAAGCGTTGAAAATACTAACGGCGTTTATTTTGTTCCGGCTTTTGTCGGTCTGGGAGCCCCTTACTGGAATCCAAACGCAAGGGGGACAATCACCGGTCTTACCCGCGGTTCAAACCGTTCGCATATCATCAGGGCGGCTCTTGAATCGATATGCTATCAGACTGCCGAGGTTATGAGCATTATGGCGGATAATTCAAGCTTTGATATAAAGGATATACGCGTTGACGGCGGGGCTTCAGGCAATAATTTTATTATGCAGTTTCAGGCAGATATTCTTAACCGCAGAATTATACGTCCTGAATTTATCGAAACTACGGCTCTGGGAGCGGCGTTCTTGGCGGGGCTTGCAGTCGGTTTCTGGCAGAACGCGGACGAGCTTTGCTCGCTTGAATACGGCTCTGATGAATTCATGCCGGATATGGAAGAAGGTGTGCGTAATAAACTGCTTCAGGGCTGGCTTAACGCCGTTAAGCAAACGATAAATAATTAGCGGTTATAAAATAAAATAGTACGGTAACTTTTTCATTTTCCTGTTGAAATCGTCATATTGTTATGGTATAATTAATATTAGATAATAATTCAGGAGGTGTTTTAAATGGGAAAAATTATTACAATCGGAAGGCAGTTCGGAAGCGGAGGTCATGAAATAGGCGAAAAGCTTGCCAAAGAACTTAACTATGCATTTTATGACAGGAACCTGATTGTTCTGGCGGCTGAAAAATGCGGTATCAGTCAGGGCGTATTGTCCGAAGCCGATGAAAAGGCTGTAAATCCATGGCTTTATGCTGCAATGAGCCAGACGGGTCAGCTGAATTTCGATAATACGGTTTCGGTAAACGACACTCTGTTCCACCTTCAAAGCGATATTATCAGGAATATAGCAAAAACAGAAGACGCCGTCATTGTCGGCAGATGTTCCGACTTTATCCTGAAAAATGAAAATGCCGATTTACTGACCGTATTTATTTATGCTCCCATGCATGAGCGGGTGAAACGGATTATGAAGTACAACAGTATCAGCGAAACACAGGCGGCGCAGCTTATTAAAAGCACCGACAAACGCCGCAAGAGCTATTATGATTTTTATACCGACAGCAAGTGGTCTTCGCACTCGAACTATCATATAACCCTCAACAGCGAGAAATTCGGCATTGACGGCTGCGCTCAGATAATTGTCAATTCTTTGAATAATACTTTATGATAAAATCACTATATTATAATTTTATTTCAATAAAATAGGTCTGCCTGTCTATATGCAACAAAAAAGCAATGATTTACGTTATTTAAGGCAGGCAGACTTTTTGTCTTGCTTTATAAAAGAGGTAATATCATGATTAAAGCAACTTTAATCGATAACACAACAGCAACCATTACTACCATTAAAGACTTTAGGGAAAAAGTAGTAGAAACCAGAAGTAAAATTAATTTTGATATTATTGCATTGGGAAATGATAAATCACAATTAACAAAATCAAAGAAAAAGGTATTGAAACTTAGGTCAAATGCTCTTGCATGCTTACGTGATATTGCTTGTGATGATTTAACTGTCGATGATTGCTTTACTAAAAACTATTTAAAACTAGGAAATTTTATAAACTTTGATATTATAAAAGTAATAAAAAATGAAAAATTTAATATAAATAATGATGTATTATCAACGCTTGCAGAAAACAACCGTACAATCCAAAATGTTATTGAAACACTTAATATTTATAAAATTCTTGATAGATTTATAAAATTTATCCTACCGCAAATTATACATGATGATTATTATAATATTAATGTTGGCGGTACTGCATTTTTTACAGCGGTAAAGGTAGCGGCAGCTGAAGTAAGTAAAGGATTAAGTATTAATTTATATCCCGGAAAAGCTGATGTAAAATTCTTAGCTTTTTTGTTCACAAAAGCAAAAATTAAGTTATCAGATAACGCTTATAATATATCAACTACTAAAATAATTACAATTCTTAACAGTATTCAAGTAGTTTTCGCTGATAAAATTGAAAAAATAAAAGACAAAATACATACAATTTCAACTTCAGACGATATAATACAAAAAAACTCGCTTGAAATAGAAGCTGAAAAAGAGAAAGTCAAAATTATAGATAAAAAGAATAAATTTGGATTAGTCGATTGGACATTCAATAATGAAATACATAAAATATATTTATACAATGGCACAATCGGATGTCAGTTTAAAGATGAACATAAATTGGATAGTGTTATTGCAAATGTATTATCTATGGATAATTTAAAATCAGTAAAATTAAATGTTACATATTGTGAATATTGTGATATATATTTTATTAATCATAAGTCGTATAATGAATATGTTAATTCATATGGTTCTTTAATATTAAAACCAATACAATATAATAATCTCTCAGAAAAAACAGAGGAGAATTTCTATTCAAATTTTAAACCAAAATCATTATTAGCTCTATATGGNNTGTATCTATCATAGAATTTAAGCTTATGAAAAAACATGATATAATTAGACATTTAGAAAGCTTATTGGAATTTCAAAAAAATACTCCTAATCAAATTGAAGCAAATGAAAAACGCAGAAAGGATTTATCATTCCTTAATAATTATAACATAGAAATTCAACGTGAGATATTCGGTGAAATTATTGATAAAGCTAAAAAATATAATAAAATATTAAAGTCATAAATTANNACAGTAACTAAAAACGAGTAATACTTAAATATATATTTTTATAGCTTAGTCAAGTGAAAGGGCTGACTTTTATGTATTATCAGGATTACATAATGCGTATGATTCAGATGACCGTTCAGTTTATCGTAAAGCTTATTTGGAATAAAGACACTATTGAATATGAAATTTCCGATTACAGCCTTCTTTTGCCGGCTGATTATCTGTACAGGGAGCTTATGGAGCTGCTGGAACGAAAAGACATATGCGGAGCGGAAAATTTACTGTTTGAAAGGCTTTTGCCAGGCGATACCGAATATCTGAAAGTTGCGGTTGATTTTTATCAGAGGCTCGGCAGTTTCAGCGAGGCAGAACTGACAGAAGCCAATTTTTCCGCGGAAGAAATTTATTCGGGTCTTAATGATATAATGGCTGAATTCGGATTGCCGTCTTTGTCTTTAGAAATATAATATACAATTATACAAAATGTGCNNTGTGCAATTGTTCAGTACGCATTATTTAACCTTCTGCGCTTAACCGTTTCTTCAAATCTATGCAGACAACAATAAATTTATTATCATCAGTGCGGAAATGCGATGAAATAGTTTTGCACAGTTTACCTGTGGCGCTTGAAATATACCATCCTGAAATAAAGGGGTCCTCTATTTTTTCCTTTACCGCATAAAAATAGTTTTTAATATCATGCCTTTCACCGTAAACAGCCGGATGAAACCCTTTTTCGATTTCTGACGACGCAGACATTATTGTGTCGGAAATCTGAAAACCTTTTTCATCTATTAAAAAAATACTTTCTATTTCAATATGTTCAGTTATATACTGCATAAGAATACTCTCACATTCACTCAGTCTGATACCGGACAATTTATTAATAATATCATTAATAAGATTTTTATAAGCTTCGATTTGAATATTTATAACCGTAGGGTTGTTTTTTATGCTCATATTTAATTTTACTGCCGCGTCTTCAAGCTTAAGCCTGGCTTCATTTGTAAACAGATAGTTGAACTGCCCGGGTTCGGAAAAGAAAAACCCTTGAAAATAATCGACGCCGAACAGCATGCAGGCAATAACTTCATCGGCGCTTTCCGTACCCTCTGCTACTGTCATAGCGCCTATGCGTTTAGCTACCTGAATAATGGATTTGAAAATTTCCTGATTATAATTATTTAATTCGATATTACTGACAATCATCCGGTCAATCTTTATAATATCAGGATTGATAAGCATTATTTTATTAAGAATATCCGGGGATGAACCGACGTTATCCAAAGCAATCAGAAAATTCCTGGAACGGTAAAAATCAATAAACATTAATAAGTCGTATATGTCACCGACCTTCGACTCATTCAGTTCAATAACGACATTTTCAGGATTAAGACCATAATTCAGGGTCGTTTTGAAAATATCGTCCGTGTATTTAATATGTCCGGCTTCATTAAGTATGGAGGTTTCAAAATTAATAAAAAGGTCGGGTGCCGTATTACCGTCTGAAAATGCGCTCATCGCTTTTTCACGGCATAAGCTGTCTATTTTTTTCAGACTGCCGTTTCTTTTTCCGTAATCAAACAAAAAGTAAGGGGAAATAATTTCCCCTTTATATTTTCCTCTGGCAAGAGCCTCAAGCCCTATTATTTTCTTTGTATTCAATGAATATACCGGCTGGAATTCAATATAAATATCATTACTGTCAATCACTTCACGGATTATGTCATTTGTTATATTCATAAATATAACCATCCTTTCCGGACGTTATGCCCTGAAAGGACAGAACTCCCAAGCTTTAAAGTTTATTTTTCAGATTTTTACCTTTCGATATTAAAGATTATTTATTATCGGCTGATTTTACCTTAACCTCATCGTAAAGCGAATAAAGCTTCTGCACATTATTTTCCAGGAAATAATAATGCTTTATATACGGAATGAGCAAAGCAAGCATTAAGACAGAAGCCGCAAGCATACCGTTGTTCGATGATATAAAAAAAGCGGTCAGGCATATAAAAAACAGAATGGCAAACAAACTCAGCACTATCAGATGAATCAATCTCTCATGCTGCATAAATGATATTTTCCTGAGAATTTCTTCTCCAAGCTTATTAAAATCACTGTCTTCTGATTCAAGCATTGTAATAATATATGCTATAAATTTATTAAAATATTTTTTCATAATCTTTAATCCTTTATTAACTGCCTGAAACCTTCTTAAATCTTTCAATGATAAACTATACAAAAAAATTGTGGTATAATAATAATTATATCATAACAATAACGTTTTTTCAATAAAAAAGTAAAATAAACTTGAAAAATGAAAAAATATATGCCATACTTATTAGGTATTTATTATATATTTAAAATAAAGGCGGCGAACATAAACATGAATCATTTAATTGTATTTTTAAAGGGAGCGGCAATCGGTATCGCCAATGCAATACCCGGCGTAAGCGGAGGAACGATTGCAGTTATTACAAAAATATTCGATAAAATGATGGAAGCCCTGACGCTGAACATCAAAAAGCTTTATAAAAACCTTCCGTTTCTGATTCCCCTGGGACTTGGAATGGCTGCGGGCATTTTTGCAGCCGCCAAGCTGCTCGCATACCTTATAGAAAATCATAACGTACCGACCCAGCTTTTTTTCTTCGGGGTCGTTATAGGAAGCATGCCTATGATATACAGGGAATGCATTAAGAAAAGCAAGCTTAAACCCCTTGACGCAATTCCTTTTATTGCGGGGATTTCTGTTATGGTACTTATTTTCTTATTCACCGGCAATGAAAACAATAGAATTTATACGGAGCTTACCCCGAAGGTTGCGGCAGGGATTGTTATAACAATATTCATTGCCGCGGCGGCTATGTTAATACCCGGGGTAAGCGGTTCGACCATGCTCAAGGCACTGGGATATTATGATACGGGCATGCAGGCTGTAAACGACCTGAATATACCGTTTATAGCATTGTATTTAGCCGGGGCGGTCGCCGGAATTTTTACCATTGCAAAATTAATTTCATTTCTTCTTAACAAATTTCATAAACAAACCTACTGTGTGATTTCAGGCTTGATTATAAGTTCCCTTCCGGGAATTTTTCCAAAGGAATTCAAGTTTGATTTTACCGGAATAATTGGTATTCTGTTCATGATTTTTGGTATTGCGCTGCCGTTTTTAATGGAGCTTATGCAAAAAATAAGGAAGAAAAATTAAATCCACATATATTTTTTCAGGCTTTCATAATTCTATCACAATTATGGGTACAATATAAATTAGGAATCAGGAATTAAAGTGTGTAATTCCTTATTTATTTTACGAAAGGGTAATTGTGATGAATCATTATAATGAAAATCATTTTTATGATGAAAAAACAGCTGAAGTGACATATTATCCTGAAATTTCACACCATAATAATAAAAACAAAATCCCTGAAATTATCAAGGTAACAGGTTTTATTATCTGTATGGCGGCTGTATCTTTTTCCTCGGTCGGTATATACAAATACGCCGCAGAGGATAAAAGTGATACCGGGTATGTAAACAGCGGTATCGTAATAACAAATAAAGAGCCCTCAGAATATAAAGCGCCTGCCGGAAAAGCTGCCGTCAGTACCGCCGTAAGCGAATATAAAAGTATAATAGAATTGTCAGCCCGTGAAAACGCATTGTCAATACCTGAGATAGTAAAAAAATCAAAACCTTCTGTAGTCGGCGTATCTTCGGATTTTTTCAATGAGGGAACCGGCACCGGCACGGGTATAATTATGACGGACGACGGTTATATCGTGACAAACGCCCATGTTGTCCAGAACAGCTACGGGGGTACTTTATACCGCGCTAATAATATAAAGGTCGTATTATCGGATAAAACTGAATTTGACGCTGAAATAATCGGAGCAGACAGCAGAACGGATTTGGCTGTTCTGAAAATAAATCCGGATAACGATATGCTTGAAGCGGCTGAGTTCGGCGACAGCAATGCCTTAATGGAGGGAGAGCTTGCCGTTGCTATAGGGAATCCGCTGGGATTTGAATTATACGGTTCGACTACCTGCGGAATAATCAGCGCATTAAACCGTACTATAACGATTGACGAATATGAAATGACGCTTATTCAGACAGACGCGGCGATTAATCCGGGCAACAGCGGAGGCCCTCTGCTTAACAGCTACGGTCAGGTTGTGGGGATAAATTCCAGTAAAATAATCGGGACACATGCCGAAGGCTTAGGGTTTGCAATTCCGATTTGCGCCGCAAAGCCGGTTATTGACGAGCTAGTTAAAAACGGATATGTGACAGGACGTCCTTTAATCGGTATCAGGGGTGAAAATATAAACGAGCTTACCGCCCGGTATTATAATATTCCTCAGGGAGTTTATGTCAGATTCATAGACATCGGTTCCGCCGCGGAATTATGCGGAATTGAAGTGGGGGATATAATAATCGGAATTAACGGAACCGAAATAAACAGTATGTCGGAATTGAATATGCAGAAGGATAAATTTACATCAGGAGATAAAATAACCTTGTCATTATACCGCAAGAATACCGATACTCAGTTTGATGTGAATCTGACGCTTGATGAAAGCATCCCTGAATATTACAATACTGTTCCTTGATAAGAAACACCTTGCCGCGGCATCATACCGTAAGCAAGGTGTTTTATTTTGATGTTTTAATTTGGAATTAGGGCGTGTTCGATAAT
>DBCY01000175.1:17318-21565 GCA_002293295.1 Ruminococcus sp. UBA946
TTCGAACACGCCCTAGTATAAAAACAAGATAGCATACTTTTCCGCTGAACAGTAACCCGATTTTCTTAAAAAATGAATTTGATACTGAATTTCATATTGACTTTTAATTTTATTTATGTTAAAATTATACAATACAGAGAATTATCGCTGTTCTTACGGGGGTGTTTTATATTGGGCAAACGGCCGGAAAATTATAATACCAGGCAGGGTGAAGCTATACTGGATTATCTTGCTTCCCATAAAAACGGATATGTTACAGCCGTGCAGATTGAGGAATATTTTAAGAGTAACGGCAGTACGGTCAGCAGAGCTACTATTTACCGACGTCTGGAAAGGCTCGTTAAAGAAGGAACTGTATATAAATATACTTTTAACGGCGCTACGGGAGCATGTTATCAGTATAAGGACAAGCCGGAAGAAAAACCGGGATGCTGTCATTTAAAATGCGAAGTATGCGGAGGCATATTAAATCTGAAATGCGGCGAGGTAGACCATATATCAAGGCATATTCTGGAAAATCATGCTTTTCAGGTTAATGACAGCAAAACAGTATTTTACGGTAAATGTGACATATGCCTTCAAAAAGGCTGATGAAGGACGAAAGGATAAACCGTTTATGTTACAAAAAACTCATTCCGATGATAAATACTGTCAGATAATGCAAATCAGAAAGCATACTTTAAAACGCATGACCGCTTCAGCGGTATGTATATTTTTTATTACCGCATCCGCTTTGTCTTCAGCCTTTGTATCAGTTCATACAGACCATAGCCATGAACATAACGGAGCGGAGGAAAGATGCAGTACCTGTATTCTTTTAGCAACAGCCGAAAACCTTTTTAAAACGGTTTTTACCGTAATAATTAATGCTGTATTCGCTTTTACATGTTTAAATACGGTTTTCTACCTATACAACACTGGTGCTGATATTGATTTTTTTACCCCCATCCGGTTGAAAGTAAAACTTAACAATTAAACAGCTTTGAATAATACAGAGGTTTTAAGTAAAAATTTTCAGACCGTTAGTTTTGTTTTTGAACAAAACATCAGAAAAGGATGGATATTTATGAAAAAATTTATACCGGCAATACTTGCGCTTGTTATTTGTATTTTTACGCTGTCAGGATGCGAAACGCAGTCCGGCGGCACAAACGGCAGTGAAGACGCAAGCGGAAAACTCAGTGTGGTTACCACTATTTTCGCTCCCTATGACTTCACACGGGCTATTACGGGAGAGAACGCGGATGTTACTATGCTTCTGCCTCCCGCTTCCGAAAGCCACAGCTTTGAACCTACGCCGCAGGATATAATAAAAATCCAGAACTGCGATGTATTTATTTATGCGGGCGGCGAATCGGATGAATGGGTAAACGGCATATTATCCTCAATGGATACTTCCGGTATGCAGATTATTACGCTTATGGACTGCGTCGAGGTCGTCGAGGAAGAATTAGTCGAGGGGATGCAGGACGACGGGCATGAACACGGAGAAGAAGGACATGACGAGGAACATGACGGTGAGGAAGAACATGACGAGGAACATAACGGTGAGGAAGAACATGACGAGGAACATGAAGTTGTTTATGACGAGCATGTATGGACTTCTCCGCGTAACGCAAAGCTGATTGTTCAGAAGATTTCCGGTGTAATATGCGAGGCTGACGCTGAAAATTCTGCTTTGTACAGACAGAATACCGATGAATATCTTGTTAAACTGGATGAGCTGGATAGGAAATTCAATGAAGCTTTGGACGGAGCTACCCGTAAAACAATCGTATTCGGAGACCGGTTCCCGTTCCGTTATTTTACCGACGCCTACGGGCTGGACTATTTTGCGGCTTTTCCCGGATGCTCCACTGAAACTGAACCCAGCGCAAAAACCGTCAGTTTCCTGATTGACAAGGTAAAAAACGAAGAAATACCGGTGGTATTCCATATTGAGCTGTCTAATAAAAAAATGGCTGATACTATAAGCGAAGCCACAGGAGCAAAGGTAATGCTGCTTCATGCCTGTCATAATATATCAAAGGATGATTTTGAATCGGGCAAAACATATATGGATTTAATGAATGCCAATGCGGACGCATTGAAGGAGGCGCTGAAATAATATGGCTTTAGTCACCTGCCGGGACGTTTCTTTTGCCTATGAAGGCAACACCGTTGTCAGCGGACTTGATTTTGAAGTCTGCAGCGGGGATTATCTGTGCATTGTCGGAGAAAACGGTTCCGGCAAGAGCACTCTCATCAAAGGCTTGCTGCGGCTGAAAGAACCGCAGGGCGGAAGCGTCCTTATGGGTGACGGGCTCAGACCGAATGAAATCGGTTATCTGCCTCAGCAAACGGCGGCACAGAAGGATTTTCCGGCAAGTGCCTATGAAGTCGTCCTTTCGGGGAGGCTTTCATCCCGTGGAATACTGCCGTTTTATTCAAGAAAAGACAGAGCAGCGGCTGATGAAAATATCAGCCGGCTTGATATAGGTCCGATAAAAAACAAGTGCTACCGTGAGCTTTCCGGCGGTCAGCAGCAGAGGGTTCTGCTAGCCCGCGCTCTTTGCGCGACTAAAAAAGTTATATTGCTTGACGAGCCTGTTGCAGGGCTTGACCCTGTGGTTTCACAGGAATTCTACCGTCTGATTGAAACGATAAGCCATGATACGGGGCTTACTGTAATTATGGTTTCGCATGATATTAACAGCGCGGTCAGATATGCAAGCCATATCCTTCATTTAAACAACACGCAGCTTTTCTTCGGAAAAACCGGGGATTATTTGAATTCTGAAGCGGGAAAAGCCTTTATAGGAGGTAAACGGCATGATTAACACCTTAATTGAAATGTTTTCTTATACTTTTCTTGTCCGAGCCGTTGTGGTCGGTCTTTTGGTCGCGCTTTGCGCGGCGCTTCTTGGTGTGAGTTTAGTCTTGAAGCGTTATTCAATGATAGGCGACGGACTTTCGCATGTCGGACTGGGAACGCTTGCCATTGCTACGGCAATGAATGTCGCGCCGCTTGCCGTATCAATCCCCGTGGTGGTCATTGCGGCTTTTTTCCTCCTGAGAATCAGTGAAAACAGCAAAATCAAGGGTGACGCGGCGATTGCGCTGATTTCGACAAGCAGCCTTGCTATCGGCGTGGTGATTATCTCGCTGACGACGGGAATGAACACTGATGTCTGTAACTATATGTTCGGGAGCATTCTTGCAATGAGCAGGGATGACGTTACCCTTTCGGTTATTCTAGCCATTGTCGTACTGGGGCTTTTCATCCTTTTTTATAATAAAATATTCGCGGTTACATTCGATGAAAACTTTGCAAGGGCTACAGGGGTAAAAACCGGTCTGTACAATATGCTGATTGCTTTTCTTACCGCCATTACAATCGTGCTCGGAATGCGGATGATGGGGGCATTGCTTATTTCAAGCCTTATTATTTTCCCCGCCCTCACCTCGATGCGTTACTGTAAAAAATTTAAGTCGGTAACGGTTTGTTCTGCTTTGGTGTCGGTAGTATGTTTTTTTATCGGAGTTGTAATCTCCTATCTTCATGCCGTACCAACCGGAGCAAGCATCGTTCTTGTGAATATTGCCGCATTTCTGCTCTTTTGGTTGATGAACACGCTTCGGCAGAAAAAATTAATTCCGGTCGGAATACTGCTTATTTGTACTCTATCTGTATTTGCAGGATGCAATAATCCATTGGCGGATACCAGAAATGAAAACGGTACCATGGCTGTCGATTTGCCGGAGGACGATTCGGCTTCGGAGAATAATACAATAACTGGGGATAATTCGGCTTCGGGGAATGGCACGGCTGCTGAAAACAAGCATTCGGATACCAATATTTCAAAACCATCGGATCGCTCCGGCGAAATCTTTGAAATTAAAGAAAAAATGTTTATCGGTCAGACAAATGACATTTATCAAAATCCGATGGATTATATGGGAAAGACAATAAAATACGAGGGAATCTTTAATACTTACGAAGCACCGGAAACCGGAAATGTATACTATTCGGTCATCCGCTACGGACCCGGCTGCTGCGGTACGGATGCCAATGCCGGTTTTGAAGTGGAATGGGATAAAAAATACCCGAAACAAAATGATTGGGTGGAAGCAATCGGCGTTCTTGGTGAATACAGTGAAGACGGACAAAAATACCTTCGACTGACGCTTTCTTCTCTGAAAGTTTTGGAAAAACGCGGTGAGGAAACGGTACTTCAGTAAAATGATTAAAATATATCATATGGTTT
>DBCY01000033.1 GCA_002293295.1 Ruminococcus sp. UBA946
TTAGATGTTACGAGGTACTAGTTGTAATAAAAAGCCAGTTACAGAACGGTAGCATTGTTACAAAACGGTAAAGCTGCTTATTTGCGCATATCGGTCGATTTTGAAGGATTTCATTGATATTTGTCTTATTTAACATTATTTAATCTGGTTTTAATCGAAAATCTGTAATATAATATATTTTAAAAGGCTTTTATTTATTATAACTATATGGTATAATAGTAATGTTACTTTTATATGTTTTAGGAGAGTATTTGTTTGGAGAAATTTATTATAAAAGGCGGCCGCCGTCTGCAGGGGGAAGTGGAAATAAGCGGCGCCAAAAATGCGGTTGCCGCAATTATACCAGCTGTCGTTCTTTCTGATGAACCGTGTATTCTTGAAAATATTCCCAATATCAGCGATGTTTCTATTAGTCTGCGTATACTGTATGAAATGGGAGCCGATGTTAAATTTCTCGATAAAACTACCGTCCGTATTGACGCTACGGGAATAACGGAGCCGGTTGTGCCTTATGAGATGGCAAAGCAAATGCGCTCGTCATATTATTTTTTAGGCACGCTGCTTGGAAAGTTCAGACGCGCCAGGGTATCCATGCCCGGCGGCTGTTACCTCGGCGACCGTCCTATAGACCAGCATTTGAAAGCTTTTACGACGCTAGGGGCAACCTGCGTTCTTGACCACGGTATGATTGATATTCAAACCGAGGAAATCCTCGGTTCTCAAATCTATTTTGACGTTGTTACCGTCGGGGGTACTATAAACACCATGCTTGCCGCCGTTAAGGCTACGGGTATGACAGTTATAGAAAACGCCGCCAAGGAACCCCATATAGTCGACCTTGCAAATTTTCTTAACTCAATGGGCGCCGATATAATGGGAGCCGGCACCGACGTAATAAAAATCAGGGGCGTTAAAAACCTTAAGGGCACTGCCTACGCCATTATTCCCGACCAGATTGAAGCCGGGACATTTATGGTTGCGGCGGCGGCTACGCGGGGGGATGTCCTTATAAAAAACGTAATTCCGAAGCATTTGGAAAGCATAACGGCAAAGCTTGAAAAAATTGGGGTCAATGTTGAGGAATTCGACGACAGCGTCAGAATTACTGTTGACGGGCCGTTTGTAAAGACAAGCATAAAGACAATGCCCCACCCGGGATTTCCCACCGATATGCAGCCGCAGATATCGACGCTTTTATGCCTTGCCGAAGGCGCCTCGATTGTGACCGAAGGGATTTTTGATAACCGTTTCAGATATGTAGACGAGCTTCGCCGTATGGGAGCCGATATTTCGGTGGACGGAAAGGTCGCGGTTGTTGAGGGTATAGGCAGTTTCATGGGCGCGCCTGTCATGGCTACCGATTTGCGCGCGGGAGCCGCTTTGGTCATTGCGGGTTTAGCCGCAAAAGGAGTAACAGAAATCGGTGATATTCACCATATAGAACGCGGTTATGAGGATATGGAAGGCAAGCTCAGGGCTCTCGGCGCCGATATATGCAAAAAATCCGCCCCGGGCGACTCAATCAGGCAAGCGGCGCTGTAATCCGGCGTCTTAACCGTGTCAGGGATTATCGGGGTTTATTTCAGAGCAGTGTAAATGCTCGGCAGTATATTAAATCAAAGGATTTGCTAAAATGAAAAAGAAATTACTGATTGTTTTTCTTGTGCTGATAAACGCGGCGGCTTTGTCGGCATGCAGGAAAGAAGAAGAAAAGTTTTATCCCAGACAATTTATAGTATCAAGCCTTGAAGGCAGCGCATTCGTGATTAACGACAACGGCGTGCGGGAGCTTAAGTACGGCATGCTTTTGTATGAGAACGACAGTATTGCCACCGATATTGATACGACGCTTACCATTTCGGCTGACAGTGCCGCGAAAATCACCGTCGGCGCCGAATCGGAAATTATGCTGTATACAATACAGGACAAAACAGCCGAGGGAAACAATGAAATTACCTCCATAGCCTTAAAACACGGCAATGTCATCTGCAGTAACGACATACCCCTTATGCAAAGCGATATTTTTGAAATAGTGTCTCCCGATACTGTTACCTCAATTAAAAATGCCGCCGTCTACACTTCCTACGACATTAGCCGGGGGCTTTCATCTGTCGGGTTCGTTTCGGGCGACGGTCTTGTCGTTACCGATAATATGTCCGAACGGAAATATATGTATTCGGGCAGGATTCTGAATAAAGAATCCGGCTCGCCCGCCGTTGTTTCGGAATGGGATGAAAACAGCCTGCCGTCTGCCGTCAGGAATATGCTGGGAACGAATTCTGAAGTTAAGGATGCTTTTTATGCCAGTGACAAGCCTTATTCCGACAGTGCGGTTCCTGAAGAAATGAATACTTATGCTATCCTCGGGATTAATAATCCGTCAGCCTTCAATGTTTTTTACGGAGAGGATTATGTTACTGATGTCTTATCAGCTGAAAATGATATTATTCCGGAAGCTGAAATACCGCCGGATGATGAGTTTACATTAACTGAAGAAGAAACTGAAAGCGAAATACAGAACGAAATATCATCCGCTTCCGAAGCTTCGGTTACATATAACAATACTGCGGCTTCCCAAACAGCTGCGCGTACTCCCGCGGTGACATCCGTTAATACGACAAGAGCAGCGCCCGTGCAGGTTACCGTTGTAAGAACAACGCCGGCAACGGCTGCCGCAACCAGTGAGTGGACTGAAACTGAAATGATAGAAGTATTTTATTTCAGAAGGGATACGTCAACAAAGCAAATTCCGATGGGTTCAGCCCCTGCGGCTTCCTCCTACGGCAAAGGCGATATGGTTATCGTCGTCGCTTCGACGAACAACGGTTATTATAAGCTTAAGGACGGTTCATACGTAAATGCGTCTGCGCTTTCATCTTCGGAAATAACAACGGCGGACACTACCGGCGCTGATACAAGGCAAACTGCCGCTAACTTTAATTTTGTACCCTCCGAGGGCGCATACGGAGCATTTGTTCCGGTGGCCACTACCGCCGCGCCTGAAACCACAAGACAGACTACCGTTAATCCTAACTTTGTACCGTCCGAGGGCGACTACGGTCATTATGTTCCGTCTGTAACCACCAAAAAAACGTCGGCTACCACAAAGCAGACGACTTCAAATCCCAACTTCGTACCGTCGGAAGGTGATTACGGCCATTATGTTCCGTCGGTGACAACGAAAAAACCGTCCGTAACCACAAATCAAACCACTTCAAACCCTAATTTTGTTCCGTCTGAGGGCGATTACGGTTATTACGTTCCTAAACCGAAAAAGTAATTACCGGCAGAATCAGCCTTGCCCGGATATAGTATTAAATTACACAAATTGATTTTTAGGATGTCTTTTATATTGTGCGATATTAATTATGACTGCATTATTATAGGCGGCGGAGCGGCGGGTTTAATGGCTGCCGTAACCGCTTCCGAAACGGGGAAAAAAACACTTCTTCTGGAACGAAACGGTATCGTCGGAAAAAAATTAATCATTACCGGCAAGGGAAGATGCAATGTAACCAATAACTGTTCGCGGAATGAATTTATGGCTAATATCATATCCGGGGCAAAGTTTTTGTTTTCGGCTTATTCTCAGTTTGATTCCCGGGACTGTATGGATTTTTTTGAACGGCTGGGAGTTCCGTTAAAAACTGAACGCGGCGGCAGGGTTTTCCCGGTTAGCGATAAAGCGGCTGATATAGTTGAGGCACTGCGGAGAGCCTGCGTCGGGCAAGGGGTTATAATAAAGAAAAACCGCGTAAGTTCGCTTATCATTGAAAACGGCTCGGTTAAAGGTGTTTCCTGCATTCAAAAAGGTAATGAAGCCTGTTTTTACGCATCGTCGGTTCTTGTTGCTACGGGAGGGAAGTCATATCCGCAGACAGGTTCTGACGGCGACGGATACAAGTTCGCAAAGCAGGCGGGGCATACGGTAAAAAAGCTTAAGCCTTCGCTCGTACCTCTGGTATCGGCGGAAAGCTATTGCGCTGAAATGACGGGGCTTTCGCTTAAAAATGTGAAGCTCAGCCTTTTAGATACGTATAATCAGAACAAAGTCATTTTTACCGGTACGGGCGAAATGCTTTTCACGCATTTCGGAGTTTCGGGACCTCTTGTTCTAAGCGCTTCGGCGCATATTCCAGCAATTGAAGAAGGTCGTTATAAGATTTTTATAGACTTAAAACCAGCCCTTGATGAAAAAACGCTTGACGACAGGATTCTGCGTGATTTCAGCGAGGTCAAGAACAGGTTGTTTTCCAATTCGCTTACCCGGCTTCTGCCGTCAAAAATGATTCCCGTTATTGTCGCTCTTTCGGGTATAAATCCTGAAAAGGAAGTTAATTCCGTCACTAAGGAAGAACGGAAAAAACTGATTTTCCTCCTGAAAAGCTTCCCTGTAACAATAAAGGATTTCCGCCCGTTAAGCGAAGCCGTTATTACTGCCGGAGGGGTTGATTTAACCGAAATCAACCCAAAAACTATGGAATCAAAGCTTGTTCGGGGACTTTACTTCGCTGGCGAGGTTCTTGATTCGGACGCTTACACCGGCGGCTTTAACCTGCAGATTGCTTTCAGCACAGGTTATGCCGCAGGGAAAGGAATGGGAGAGGTTAATTAACAATGGTGGTATACCG
>DBCY01000174.1 GCA_002293295.1 Ruminococcus sp. UBA946
GCGACGGCATTTTTCAATTATTCCGCAGACATTATATAATGGTTAAATTTATGTTGTATGATACATATTTTTAGGAAGGAAGATATATTTATTATGCTGACTGATGTTTATAAGGCAAAGCTTGAGGAATTCAGGGCTGAAACCTCTGAAAAATCCGAAGCCGGAACAAGGCTTTCCCTGCTTTTTGACGGCGGTGTCTTTAACAGGCTTTATGCCGGCGAAAAAAACGGCGAATCCCCGGCGGGAGTTATTGCGGCTTACGGATATGTTGACGGCAGCCCGGTCTATGCATTTTCACAGGATAAGAATATAAAAGGCGGAGCGGTAAGTTTAGCTCATGCCTCAAAAATATGCAGGGTTTATGAGCTTGCTTCTAAAAACGGCTTACCCGTAGTCGGTATTTTTGATTCAAACGGAGCTTTTATTGAGCAGGGAGCCTCTGTTATCGGCGCATACGGCGAAATGCTGATGCATACGGGTAACCTTTCGGGTGTTGTTCCGCAGATTTCAGTTATCTGCGGGGTATGCTCCGGCAGCTCGGCTTTGATAGCCTGTTCCGCTGATTTTGTTATTGCCACTCAGAATTCCGAGCTGTACATTAATCCGTCAGAAAAAAATCCAAGTGACATTATTTCCGTTAATGCGAAAGACGACAGCGAAGCGTTAAGTACAGCAAGAAAGCTTATTTCAACATTGCCGGCTAATAATATTTCCCCGGCGCCTGAATTTGAATTTGAATATAACAACGCAGACGCCGAAGGAGACGCTTATCAAATAGCCGCCGCCGTTGCTGATACCGGTTCCGTTATCGAATTAAACGGCGATTCGGGTTCAGCTTCATATACAGCCGTTGCAAGAATCGGTGGCTCGGCTGCCGGTATAATTTCAACAAATAAATCCGGAGACAGGCTGTCGTCCGAAGACGCCTCCAAGCTGGCTCGCTTCGTCAGAATATGCGACGCCTTTTCCATCCCCATCGTGACCTTTATTGATACCGAAGGGTTTGACCCTGATTGTGATATAAGGGAAATTGTCAGGCTGGCAGGCGCGTATACCGAAGCAACCACGTTAAAAATAGCAGTATTCACAGGCAGGGCATACGGTTCGGCGGCGGTTGTATTTAACGCCGGAAATTCCGATATTGTTTATTCCTATGCCGACGCCGTTATATCGCCTATCGACCCCGTAACAGCGGTTGAATTCCTTATGCATGACAGACTTAAGGGGGCGAAGGATTTAGCGGCGGAGAGGAACAGGCTTGCGCTGGAATATTCCGAAAACAGAGCGTCGGCATTCAATGCAGCCGGAATGGGGTTCGTAACCGAGATTATTACCTCCGGCGAAGCCAGGGATAAGTTAATTTCCGTACTGGAGGTCATGAGCGGAAAGCGTCTGAACAAACGGCTCCCGAAAAAACACGGAAACTACTGATAACCGAATACGGTATCATTTTAAATAATTTATTAGCCAAAATAATATAATCTGAAAGGACTGCCTTGTTATGAAAAGATTCAGCGTAACCGTTAACGGTAAGGCTTATGATGTATCAGTCGAAGAAATTACCGGAGGAGAAAGCGTTCCAGCCGCTGTTGTTTCTGTACCGCCTGCCGCTGCGGCTTCCGTTACAGTGCCAGTTTCAGCCGCTGCCCCGGAGGGGAGTATAAGCGTTAAGGCGCCTATGCCGGGTACAATTCTTGATATAAAGGTAAACGCCGGCGATGAAGTAAAGGAAGGACAGCCTGTTATAGTTCTTGAAGCAATGAAAATGGAGAACGATATAGTGGCTCCGAAACCGGGTAAAATCGTTTCGGTTCATGTGAACAAGGGAGATTCGGTTAAGACAAACGATTTACTTGTTTCGATAGAATAAAAGCATCGATACATTCCGATTGAAAGGATGAACTTAATGCCGAAAATAAAAATTACCGAAACCGTCCTCAGGGACGCTCACCAGTCGCTTATTGCAACCCGTATGACCATTGATGAAATTCTTCCCGTTCTTCCCCTGATGAACAAAGCCGGGTTTTATTCCTGTGAGGTATGGGGAGGGGCTACATTTGATTCGTGTATCAGGTTTTTAAACGAAGACCCCTGGGAAAGGCTGCGACTTATCAGGAAAGGTATGCCGGACACTAAGCTCCAGATGCTTTTCAGGGGGCAGAATATGCTCGGTTACCGCCATTATGCCGATGATGTGCTTGATTATTTCGTTCAGAAATCCGTTGCCAACGGTATAGACATAATAAGGATTTTTGACGCTTTAAACGACATAAGAAACCTTAAAGGGGCTTTCGCTGCCGCTAAAAAGGAGGGCGCCCATGCCCAGGCGGCAATATCATATACCCTGGGCGATATTTTTACCGACGAGTATTTCGTGAACTACTGCAAACAGCTTGAGGAGCAGGGTGCGGATTCGATTTGTATAAAGGATATGGCGGCTCTGCTTACGCCTTATAATACCGCAAAGCTCGTCAAAGCTATAAAAGAAGCCGTTAAAATTCCCGTTCAGGTCCATACCCATTATACCTCGGGTCTGGCTTCAATGTGCCTGCTTAAAGGCATTGAAAACGGCGCTGAAATGATTGATACTTCCATGTCCCCTCTTGCCCTCGGCACATCCCATGCTCCCACCGAATCCATGGTCGCCGCTCTGCAGGGAACCGAATATGATACCGGGCTTGACCTTGTTCTTCTTAATGAAATCCGCGATTATTTCATGGTACTGCGTAAAAAATATATCAATAACGGACTGCTTGACCCCTCAATGCTTGCCGTAGACGCCAACGCGCTAATTTATCAGGTTCCGGGCGGTATGCTTTCTAACCTGCTTTCACAGCTCAAACAGGCGGGGAAGGCTGATTTACTGACCGAAGTGCTGAAGGAAGTGCCGAATGTCCGCAGGGATTCAGGTTTTCCTCCGCTTGTTACCCCCACTTCTCAGATTGTGGGAACTCAGGCTGTATTCAATGTTCTTAACGGGGAAAGATACAAAACCGTCACTAAAGAATTCCGGGCGATGGTAAAGGGCGAATACGGGAAAACCCCTGCCGAAATCAGCGATGAGTTCAGGAAAAAGATAATCGGTGACGAGGAAGCGGTTACATGCCGTCCGGCTGATTTGCTGAGTCCCGAGCTTGATAAGCTGAGGGAGGAATGCTCTGAGTGGAGCGAGCAGGAGGAGGATGTCCTTACCTATGCAATGTTCCCGCAGGTCGCCCCGAAATTCTTTAAAGCAAGGCGCGACGCAAAGTACGGAATCGACCCCAACGCCGATTTTCAGAATAAAGTACACTCTGTGTGAGAGCATATAGTTATTAGAGAATAGTAGCTAGTAGCTAGTTTTTACTTCGCAATCCCTGATTCCTTACTCCTCATTTCTCAAAATCTGGTATCTGGCTTCTGGCAACCAATGGCAACAACTTAAGAGATTTTACTT
>DBCY01000192.1 GCA_002293295.1 Ruminococcus sp. UBA946
TTTGCTTAAGTTGTTGACATTGAACTTTAGAGGGGGAGGCGGTTATTTCCTTTTACATATAAATCCCTCTGAATGACGGCAAGCTCGTCGCAGCGTTCATTTTCGGGGTGACCCGCATGACCCTTTATCCAGACAAACCTAACGTTGTGAATATCGAGCAGGGAAAGGAGCCTGTCCCATAAATCGGAGTTCAGAGCCGGTTTTTTGTCGGATTTGACCCAGTTGTTCTTCTTCCACGACCTTGCCCAGCCTTTAGTGACACCGTCGACTATATAGCGGCTGTCCGTCGTCAGAATCACGTCGCAGGGTCTGTTCAAGGCTGATAAAGCCTCTATTACCCCTGTCAGTTCCATTCTGTTGTTGGTGGTCATCTTTTCTCCGCCGGATATTTCTTTCGTATATTCCCCCGCCCTAAGCAAAGCGCCGTATCCCCCCGGTCCGGGATTCCCCGAGCATGCCCCGTCGGTAAAAATTTCAACCGTCATTTATTATATCAGTCCTTTCAGCTTTTTCCTCTTGTTAATATTATACATAATTTACTGCCGGATTGCAATATAAAGAGTATGTATAGTTATAATAAATAAATCTGAACTCTGATATAATAAGATATGTATANNTGCTATAATAAATTTGCGGAAAGAACGTTTATAGATTTTTATTGCTTATCATGCGTAAACGTTTACACCTGAAATAAATAAGGAGGTTATTTATCATGCGGAATAAAGTTAAAAAGCCGGCGGCATTAATGCTGACAGCTTTAATGACAGCTTCTCTTGCCGCTTGCGGCGGAGACGAAAACGGAGCTTCTGACATTGCCACTACTTTAAAAACCGAATGGACGGGTGACAATATAGAGGTTACAGCCGAAGAGGGCGAACTGAACACCGAGGTTGACATAAGCGGCAAAGCCCTGAAATGGCTTGGCATTTACGATATAAATCCGACAAACGACAGCCCCGAAAGAAGCGCGGAGCTGGCGCTTTTTGAAGATACATACGGAGCGACAGTTGAATATATCCCGACTTCAAGCGCTACAAGATTCGACGACCTTGCCACTTCGATTTTAGGCGGAACCTCACCCGATATTTTTATTTATGAGTGGCGTTCATTCCCGTATGACATTTCAAAAGGGCAGTATCAGCCCATAGATTCCCTTATAGACTGGTCTGACCCGATGTGGGCGGATGTTGAAGGTATTGCCGACAAATATACCTGGAACGGAGAGCATTATATCGCGCCTTTGGGATATGCCTTCAATGATACTCAGATTCTTATGTATAATCAGAGAATGATTGAAGAACAGGGCTTTGACGACCCCTATGAGCTTTATGAAGCCGGCGAATGGGACTGGGAAATGTTCACGGGGATGATGAAGGACTATGTTGAGAACAACCCCGGTAATTTCGGTATCGGCGGATGGTGGGCAAATGCGTTCGTTTACACCGCGGGCGATACTATGGTAAAATATGACGGCGAAAAATTCATAAATAACCTGAACAGCCCCTCTATCGAACGCGCGCAGACAGTCCTTGAGGATATATTCAGGAACAATCTGATTAAACGCGGATGGATAAGCGGAGAAACCGCTTTCACGACAAATGACCTTTTATTCTATTCAATGGGCACCTGGGCATATAACGCCGCCGCCGAATCAATTCCGGAAGATTCAGTCAAAATCGTGCCGTTCCCCAAAGACCCTCAGTCCGACAAATATTATGTGTCCAACAAAATATTTGCTTATATGTGGGTTAAGGGTTCTGAAAACGACGATGTTGTCAGGACATGGTTCGAGTGCAACAGGCTTGTGAACTATGAAGAAAAATACACAGAGGTCACAAAGGAAAAATACCTCCAGAACAATAAGGGATGGACTTCCGAGATGTATGACATAGCCATGGACTTTTATGATTCCGGCAAATTCGAGCAGGCTTACGACTACGGTTACGGTCTTAGTTCTTACATGGGCGACACAGTAATGCCGGTTCTTTATGAGGGCATTGCTAACGAACAGTTTGAAAGCTGGATTCAGACCAGGGATGAATATTCGGTTATAGTCGATGAGGAATGCAAGGTATACAATGAATAAACAGTAAAATAAAGCGATAATTATTGCAGGTATGCTTGAAAAAGCATACCTGCATTGTTTTCACGGATTTTAAACTAAACCTTATTTAAATTATATCATTGGCTGCATATAACGCATTTTATTAATCATTTCCATAAGCTTTTCAAGCGGGGTGCGGAATCCTGGTCTGTTAAGTATGGAATCAATGGCTTTTTTCTTCTCCGACCAAAAATCCTCCATCATCTTTTTGTCTTTTTCATCGTCTCCCGTCATAATATTAACCGGCAAGAAGTAATCCTCGTTGGTAAGGAACTCCCTGTTTGCCCGCCAAACATCATTCTTTTCTTTCATATGAGAAATATACTCACCTAAACCCGCATTAAGCTCGTTATATTCATCCTCTGTAAATTTTCCCTCCGCATAAGCTGTGTCAAGGCGTTTTCCAATATCAGCGAAATGTCTGGCAAAATCCTTATCGCTTGTAAAACCCCGGAATCTCATTAATGCGGAGTATGCTTCGTCGCCGGTTTCAAACAATGAAATAACGCTTGACGTATCAGGGTCAATCTTATACGTATCCGATACATCCAAACGGTCAAAACGCCGGACAGTTCCATCCGGATTTCTGCTGTCAGGGATATCATCCTTAACATTAACTTTTGTGCCGACATCCCTGCCGAACAAAATCCTGTACAAATCCTGTCCGCTTACGCTCGTAATGTTCATAAACACCGCACCTTTAATTTCTTAATTCGGGAGTTATACATACATAAATTTATCTTACAGCCATTAGGGGCATATAACGCATTTTATTAATCATTTCCATAAGCTTTTCAAGCGGCATACGGAACCCCGGTCTTTCAAGTATTGAATCAATGGCTTTTTTCTTTTCGGCAATAAACTCTTCAGGCGATTGAACCTTAACCCTGTCCTTAACCGCCATTGCGTTTTTGTAACCCATATTACTTCTTATAAACTCTCTTTCCGCCCTCCAAATATCATTTTTATCCTTCATATATGATATGTACTCGTTAAGCCCGGAATTAAGCTCATTATATTCTTCCTCTGTAAATTTCCCCTCCGCATAAGCTGTGTCAAGCCGTTTCCCTATGTCCGCAAAGAACGAGACAAGCTTTTCATCATCTCCGCCCAATCCTAAAGAAGCATCGGAGGACAGCACTCTGTTACCCGTTTCAAACAATGAAATAACGCTTGACATATCGGGGTCCGCAAACTTTTCCGATACAATTAACTGGTCACGTCCCGAGGCTTTTTTGATTGCTTCCTGACTTAAGGTTACCTGTCCTTTCCCGCTGCTGTCGGAATGAACCCCGAATACTATTCTGTACAGCTCCTGCGCGCCGACGCTTGTAATATTCATAAAGCACTGCTCCTTACCATATCTCACTACTTAATATATCGTTGCTTTTCTCAAAAACTTTAATTTTTATTCCAGGAAAAGGAGTATAAACGCACTGCGGGAAAGTCCTTACCGGACTTCCCCGCAGTTAGCACAAATAATTATAATCATACCGCCGTAAGCGGTACACCGCCATTGTTAATTGTTAATTATTAATTGTTAATTGCTATTATACCGTAATCTCCGCAGGTTCAACCTGCTCGCTTTCATACCCCTCCGGCAGGTAAACATAATTACCCTCAAACAAGCCGCTCGGTTCGGACGAATACGAATAAACTCCGCCGGGCTCCTTGACCATCGCCTTGAATTTCCCGCCGTTAATGACCCTGTACCTTGAAAGCTTGCTGTCATGGGGACTGAACGCCTCAATATCAATAATGCTGTTTGTAAATATATTTCCGCTTTGAATCACAAGCTTGCCGTTGTCAATCCCTATATTGGTCGCTTCCGAGGACTGGGTAACGGCGTTTATTACGGCGTTCATGATTCTGATGCTTCCCGAGCCGTCGAAATCGCCTATACATTTTGCTTTATTGCCTTCGCCGTTTATATCATAGCTTCCCGAGCTGAACACCGTATCCATATTGCCGTTTATACCGCCTATCCCTATGCAGTTTTTGGCTCTCATAAGCATTCTGCATGAACCGTCTTCCATATGGATAGTTCCGCTGCCCTTGTCAAGAACACCAATCAGACAGCAGATGTCGCCTGAACCCACAAAATTAATATCCGCGCTGCTGTCAATATTAACTTTTCCGTTCTTTGAACCTACGCCTATGACATACTGCCCGCCGAATTCGCCGTTGATAAGCCCGCAGTTAAGGCTTATGTCAATTTCTCCGGTCATGGTGCCTATGCCGAGAACGGTCGCACCCTTGACGTCCAGATTAAATTCCCCGCTTATAAGGTGTATGAAGGAATCCGCGCCGCCGCTTCCCCCGCCTATGGCGATTGAATTATCACCCTTGCTCTTGACGCTGACCTTTCCCGTTCCGTCGAATAAAATCTGTCCTATATCCTGCTGTGAGTTTCCGCCTATGGCTACGCCGTTGTTGTATGTGCAGTCAACCATCAGATTACCGCCGCCCGACAAAACAAATTTAGCCGTAGCGGGAACCCTGACGCCTTCGTGCGAGAACAGATTCTCACCCTCCATGACAGCCATAAGGGCGCAGTTTTTGCCCAAAGTGATAGCCGGTCCCTCAAAGCCGTTAATATTGACATTCTTGAAGTAAACGGTGGGCGAACTCCCCTTTTCGCATTTTATCCGCATATTAACCTGTTTGTCGGCTTCGCCGTAAATATACGCCGTATTGGTCTTTATAACAATTTCGGTATAATTAGAAGCGGCAAGCCCGACAATATTAACCGGCTCTTCGCTTTCAACCACATATGCCTTAGCCACAAAGCCTGAATGCTTAAGGTTGTAGCTTATAATCGAGTTCCTTACATCCAGCGGAATATCAAGCATCAGGATAGACATAGCCTTGCATGCGACGAAGCCCTGGATTAAGTCAATTCCGAGGGAAATAACGGATTCAAGCTCCTCGTTGGTTTCAACCCTTTCGGCAAGCGTTTTAATCCCCTGCTTAGCGGCGAAATCAATTATATTTGAAACAAGGTGCTGTTTCTGGGGGTCGGAATCGATACCCGCTATAATGCTTCTGTCAATCTTGATGAAATCCGGATTAACGGAAATCAGAGTCGATTCGTTTGAATATCCCGTTCCGTAATCATCCAGAGCGATACCTGCCCTGTGATTTTTATACCTTGTTTCAAGAAGCCTGATTGTCTCATCCGATATTTTTGTCGATTCGGTAACCTCAACAACAAGCTTGTCGAAAAGCTCGCCGTAGCTGTTGTATAATTCCTCATAATCACTGTCCGAAAGGTTACTGCTGGGTATGCTGTTTACAAACATCTTTCTTTCGCGGAAGAAATCCTGATTCTCAGACAGTATTTGAAGCGAATTGAAGAAAGTCATATGCTCGATTTCATTCAGCATATCCTGATTTTCCGCAATACTGAGCATTTCAAGCGGATTAAGCTTTATGCCGTCCACAGCCTGGGGACGCATAAGCGATTCATAACCGTAAATTTCACCCGTTCTGGCATTTACTATCGGCTGGAAATGATAATCGATTAAATTCTTGCTGATTATTTCGTTAAATACCTGAATTTTCTTGAATTCATGAGCGCTGTCGGCGTA
This sequence comes from Ruminococcus sp. UBA946, assembly GCA_002293295.1. Lineage (GTDB taxonomy): Bacteria > Bacillota > Clostridia > Oscillospirales > Ruminococcaceae > UBA946. The sequence goes on from DBCY01000192.1 coordinate 5,695, forward strand.
GGATTCGGAATTGTACTCAACAGGCTTCGAAGCATTCTGCCTTACGGCGTCAAAGGCGGCGAAATCTACCGCGGCAAGCATGCTTCCGGCATTCATTTCATTTCGCCCGAAAAGGGCATACCCGCAGAAAACCTTTATATAGCTTCTTTCATTTTCGGGAAGGTCAACTATAACATGACAGATGCCGTTATAAATCTTATCGACTATTTTACGGCAGCCGGCTTCATAGGTATCGGTAATCGCCAGGGTAAATTCGTTGCTTGACGTAATGCCGGCAAAAGCGTTGTGCGGGTTTTCATATTTTTTGATGAACGACGCGATTTTAATAACGGCATGCTCGGCTGCGGAAGCCCCTGAAAAGGACTGTATTTTTTCAACGCCGTTAATAAGGATATGTATGAGTCCTATCATATCGGTATTGTTTTCAGCTGCTTTCCTAAGCTTATGGGAAAACGCCTCCTTGCTCAGGACTCCCGTAGCGGAATCGTAATAGCGAAGGCTCTTTATCATGTTCATATTTGAAACATATTTTGAAACATCGCGGATAACGGTGCATTTATATATCCCCGAAGTAAAGGAATTAACCCTTATCCATTTTTCGGGGCTGCAGGAAATATAAATGTCGTTTTCCAAATCATATTTTGCTGAAAGAACCTCTTCAAGCATCTGTCTGTAAACTTCTCCGGACAGTATATCCCCGTTCGTTTCAATGCCCGTCAGCGAAGCGACGTCGCCGTGAAGCTCCGCAAAATCCTTTTTGGTATTGAATTTTATGTAGGCGACATCATCAAGTTCCGCTTCAAGGGCATATCGGAATTCAAGCTCATCCCTGACGCTGCGCCGGATGACAAGCATAACGGCAAATAAAAATATACTGACCCCGATTACAGCCGCGGCAAGCGGCAAAGGCAGCAGCTCCGCCGCAGCGGCTATTACAGTGAAGACGGATATCACCGTAACGCTTGCCATCGCGGCGTATCTTAATCTGATTAACCGTTTTAATTCTTTGTTTTTAAGCATCGGCATATACATCCGGACAGACCGGTTTAAATCTTAACCGAAAATCCGGACAGCTCCTTTCAGAATGAATATAAAAATTATGAATCTAGGGCGTGTTCGATAATTAGC
>DBCY01000207.1 GCA_002293295.1 Ruminococcus sp. UBA946
AGAAATTAATATATTTATAATTTTTATTAAATATATTAAGCATTAGGAAATAAAAGAGATAAAAAAAGGAACAATAAAGTTAGGGGGAGCATGGTGAACGATGCATACCGTGCTTACAAGGATAAGCAGAAAAAAGCAAACAGAATTAAAAAAAATAAAACAAGCAGTCCTTTGCTTAATTTTTTCATGTTAATTTCATCGGCAGTTTTCATTATATACTGTATTTATTCAATTATTGACACAAATGTTGAAATAGCCGAGAAAAAAAATGAGCTTAATGAACTGAATGATAAAATACTGCTGCTCGAACTTGAAAATGAAGAGTATGAAAGCATCCTTTATGAGGATGACGACCGTAAGTACAAGGAGTTTATCGCTATTGAAAACCTTGGGTATGCTTATCCTAACGAACGCCGTTTTTATGATACGACAAGAAATTAATACGTGAGGTATATTTAAGTAATATTATTTTATACAGTATAATCTGGATAGAAATAACAGGGTTATTTTTATATATTATAATTTATGAGAGGATTTAAAAGTTTTTTATGCAGTTGGATGTAGGAAAAATTTATGACGGCAAGGTTACGGGTATTACTAAATTCGGAGCTTTTGTTGAACTGGAATCCGGGACGACAGGTATGGTTCATATCAGCGAAGTGGCAAATTCATTCGTCAATGAAATTAAGGACCATTTAACCGAAGGACAAAGCGTAAAAGTCAAAGTCCTTTCTGTTGGCAATGACGGAAAAATATCGCTGTCAATAAAAAAAGCAGCAGAAAATCCGCCTGTACGTAAAGATTTTAAACGTTCTAACGGTAATAATTCCGGCAGCGGACGCCGGTTTGATAACAAGCAGTCAGGCGAACGTAATCCGCAGACGCCCGAAGCCGCATTTGAGGATATGCTCAGTAAGTTTAAACAAAACTCGGACGAACGAATGAGTGATTTGAAAAAAATAATGGATAACAAACGAAGAAGTCCTTCACGCAGAAAATAAAATACATATCTAAAAATGCATATATAACGAGGGGCTGTAACAAAAGTTCCCCAATAAAAAATAGTACACAAAAAACACACCCTGATTTGACTTGAAAAGCCATTTCAGGGTGTGTTTAATACCAATCCCTACCGATTATTTGTGCAATTTGACGAAAGAGAAAGTTTTTGTTACGACCTCTTCCCGTTGTTAATGCTTGATTATTCTGAAACAGCGATGGCTTCGGGGAAAATATTAGTAGTGCTTTCCTGCAGGAATGTCGTATTGACATATCCCTGTATCGTTGCGCCGTCAAGGACAGTAATTGTGGCTGCGGTAACATTTCCTATCATAATAGCGTCGGTTTTGAATTCTGCCTTGCCTCCGCAGTCGACGTTGCCTTTCAGCTTTCCGTTAAGGTCAAGGTACTGGGCTGATATATCGCCTAAAAGCAGGCTGTCCCGGTCAATCTGCACCTGTCCCTTTGAATGGATGCAGCCCTGCATTGAAGCGCCGCTCATTGTTGAATTATTACAGGTAATATCGCCTACGACCTTACCCGATATATTTATATTCTTCGTGATTTTCACATCACCCTTAACACTGCCGTCAATTGTTACGTTTGCATAGGAATTTATATTACCCATAATCACGGTATTACGCGATATGACCGTCGTTTCCTCAGTTTCGAAATATGAGGTTTCAGGCTGTCTTGACGTAAAAGCGGAAGGGGTATATGCTTTCGGCGGCGGCGCTGACTGAGCGGCGCCGTATGATGCGGACTGAGAAGCATATGATACTCCGGCGGAGGAGGCTTCATAGCCTTGGTTTTCATAACCGGAAAAGTCATCCGGCTCGGTTATGTCCCTGCCGCCTTCATCTTTTTCGGATTCAGACGTAAGGGGTCTGCCGAAGGATTTTGCGTTTAAAGGTGTTGCCACATACGGATTCTGAGAAAATTCAGATTCGGGTTTTTCAGAGAGCAAGGCGTCCGCAAGCGGAGTAGAGACGGATTCGGAGCTGTGCTTGGCAGGCTCCAGATATTTATCAAGCTCAGATTTCTTTTTTTTATCCTTAGGCGGCTCGTCACCTACAAAGCCGTCTTTTCTCAAAAGTTCCTTTACAGCCTGATTAAAATTATCCTTAAGGCTCATTTTTAATCATCCCTTTCTGATAGTCAGACATCCGCCGACCTGTTTAATCCAAGATTCCGGTTATATGCATTAATCGTTATAGGAAAATGTAAACGGCTTGACGGTGTTGTCAAGCGGGGCAAAGGTGTAGCCGTCATTTAGAAGCGCGTTTATTATATCCTCAATGGTAGTAACGGTAGTATCCTTCCCTGCGCTGTCGTGAAGAAGGATAACCGCTCGCTTTGACGGATTCAATTCGATTCCGTTCAGGACATTATTGTAAATAGAGGTCCAGGTGGCGTTTTTTGAAGCGTCTTCGCCGCTGACGTTCCAGTCATGATAAACAAATCCTCTTCTGACCACCTCGGCAATTATCTGGGCGCTTATAAACCTGTTGTAATTATTTATACTGCCGCCCGGAAACCTGTATAACTGCGGTTTAATCCCGGTGGCTTCATAAACGGACATATAAGTATTGTTGAAATCCTCAAGAAAAGCTTCAACGCTGCCGTATATTTCCGGATAATTATGTGAAAGTGAATGGAACGCCACAGTATGTCCCCTGCCGGATACTTCTTTCATAATACTGACGGCTTTGTCGTTATATCCGCCGGACATAAAAAAAGTAGCTTTAATACCATAATTGTCAAGTATGTCAAGGATTTCAAGAGTGTTTTCGGAAGGACCGTCGTCAAAGGTAAGATAAACCGTATTTTCAGCTGTTGTAAATGAATCGGGGGCGTCCGCGTAAAGCTCGGGGTACAGTTTAGTATATGACATCGAGGTATCTTCTGTCTCACTGTTTTCTTCCGGCTCGTCATCGTCTGTTTTATAAGTATTTTCAAAAAAACCGTCAACTGCCGAGGTTTCGTTTGAATGAAGAAAATACAATATGTCCTCGGGTGTATAACCCTTTGAACTCAGAATAAGGTATATCTGCTCAAGCGGCGTGTCATCGGGAATGTTAACGGTATCAGGATTGCCGGGTATATCATCGGAAGGATTTTCCTTCCCGGAAACCTCAAAATACCTTACGCAGAAAAACACCGCAAGGGCTGTGGCAATAATAATCCAGCCGATAACAACCGTTAAAATAAGCTTTTTAAAAAATTCAACACTGCCGAAACGCATTTTACTTCCGTTTCCCCGCAGGCAAGTAAACTAATCCGGTATTTATTGACTGCGGCAAATTATTTTTTAGTTTTCATTTATAGTTTTTCATATAGTTTCATATTTATTTTTACGAACGTTTTTTATTTGTGATTAGTATAATAATACACCTTTTTTATTATTCTGTCAACACCATACGAATATTTTCAGCACAAATCATAAAAAAACCGGATGTCTTTGGACATCCGGTAAAATATAACCAATTTAATTATATCCTCCGACCGGGTCGGGAAGGGATTCATAGCCGTCCGTGCCCCTAAGGTAATCCTGCATAAAATTATTGAACGCCTTATATCTGTCGGCCGTGTAACTCTGAACGGGATGGTAATGAACGCTTTCATCCCCTTTTAATGTATATTCAGTTCCGTCAATGGCAAATGTAAAAGTAACCTTTGAATTCGGGTCTATATCAACGGCTTCCTCTTCGCCGGCGGCAAGAGCAATATTGCCCGAAGTTATATCATATCCAAGACCGCACATATCGATAACCCCGAATTCTAGAACAGCGGAATAAATAACCTGCATATCCCTTTGGGGAATTTTAAGTCCGGCTTCTCCGGCGCCGTTTTCAATTAAGTCCTTCTTAACGATACCTTGCTTTGAGTAAATGCCGTCAGGACGTTCCTGAACTATAAAGCTTTCATAAGAAAATTCAAAGTCGTCAGGGCGTTTCGCCGAAGAACCGTACTTCCCCGTCCATATTCCGTTATTTTCAAATATATATTTCTGCCCCGCTATGTAATCAGTCCCGGAGGACATAACCCCGTCCATAGCGAAATGGTACCACTGCCTGTTGATTTTTGCCCAGCCTTTTACCATGCTGCCGCTTTTATAATAATACCGGCTGCCGTTCTTAACGCTTTTTGCCCAGCCGGTGAATGCCGTTCCTTCATTCTCCGTAAATTTATACATCCTGTTGACATTATTGTCATATTTTATTTCATAAAGTCCATAAACACGCTCTCCATCAGGGTCGTAAAAATCCTTGCCGCTGGTTCCCCATCTGCCGTTATCAATAGCGGCGGACACAGGAACGGCTGTTATCATGGAAAACACCAAAACCGACAGTATCATGAGCCTTACAAGCTTATTGATTTTCATTTCCTTAAATCTCCTTTTTATAAAAAAAAACACTCATATATAAAACAAACCAGAGCCGTCATTTTTTACATAGAAGCTAAAAGAAACTTAATTTTGGTTATCTGCACAATTCTGGCTGCATTCATTCAGCATTTTACCCATACATCCGTCAAAAAAATCCGTTATTCTGCTGTCTGCGGCTAAATGTATATGATTCTTAGCTTTGTCATAATCCCCTAAAGCCAGATAAGCCGCTCCCCTCAAAGCCGAAACTGTTCCCAATGCGTATTTATATTCAAATAAGTTTTTATTCCCGAGCTTTGCCTTTTCAAGGACGCTTATACATTCACGGTATTCCTTATGAGCATAATGATAAAGCCCCTTTGCAACCTCAACACGATAATTCCTCTCCATGTGTTGAAAGAACAAAACGGCGGAATTATAAGCATTATCAAATTCGACAATATCGTCCCTGAAAAAACTTATAATCATTTTCTGGCAGTAATAAAACGCTGCATTATATAAATCGCCGGAATCTGCGGCGATATTTTTGATGTAATTAATATCAAGCTTTGAATGGACCTCAGCCGCCTGCGCGGAATTACCGAGCAGGTTATGAGCATTGCAGACCTCAAGCAGGATACGGTCTTTCATAACGCCCCTGCAGTTTTCCATAAGAAAACGGATGTATTCATCGGAAATACCGTATTCGATAAGGATATTCCTCAGCTTTGACTTCATTAACAATGTGGGAGCCCGCAGAATAACGCTTCTTGCACCGCAGAATATAAAGGCAAGGATAAGAGAACCCGCCAGAAGCAGGGGGATAAAAATACCCGCATTGAATTTTTCACCGTTATCAGAAATAAACAGAACACTGAACATCATCCTGTATACAAAACCGGCACAGCAGCCGAGGATAATAAAAATACCCCACCAAACCGCAACTGATTTAAACAATGTTTTTAATCTTGATTTAAAGCTCATATTTATCCCGCTTTCAAAGCAGCCGGTAATTTCCGGCCGGATCCGGCTAAGTTTATCAGCCCTCTTTCGGAATTGAACGCAGGAGAGCTGTTCCCGCCCTATTCAGTTCGTTTCAGTTCGTTTTGCATATCGCTGATAAGCTCAGCGATATCGCCGCCGCTATATTCGGAGCCGTCCCAGATTTTATGCGCGGCAACCGCCTGCCAGACAAGCATAGACATCCCTCCTGCCGAAGGAATATTATTTTTTTCAGCGATACCCATCAGTTTTGTAACATCGGGATTATAAATCACGTCAAAAACGCTTTTGCAGTTTTTGATTACGGCTTCGCTTACGGGGCATTCGTCATTATGAGGATACATTCCGACGGGAGAAGCGTTGACAAGCAGGTCAAAGCTGCCGTTTATTCCTATGTTTGCAATGACCTCAGCCTTCGCCGCCGTATTGAGCTTCAGATTTTCATTGATGAATATTTGCGTTTCCTCAATAAAATCCGGAAGAACGGCAACGGTAAGCTCCGCTCCGCGCAGAATCGCTTCAACAGCCGTCATCCTCCCGGCTCCTCCGCACCCGACCTGCAGAACCTTCCCCCCCAGGGAAAAATTATTTGTCTCCAAAGCACGCAGAAAACCGTAACAATCAGTATTATAGCCTGTAATAATTCCGCCGGAACCGGAAACGCAGTTCACTGAATTATACCTTTCGGCGGATTCGTCAAGCTCATCAATATATCTGATTATATTAACCTTATGCGGAATCGTAATATTATATCCGTCCAGGGAATTAAGCATCGGAATATTAACGGAAAGCTCCTCGGAGGGTATTTCGATAAGCTCATATGAAAAATCATCATACCCTGCCAGTTTAAAAAGGCGTTTATGGATTTGCGGCGACAACGAATGCTTAAGAGGGTATCCGAGCAATGCATACTTTTTCATTTTTAACAGTCCCCTAATATATAATAAATTATTTCAATATTTCAACGGCTTTTTCCAGTGTTTTGATATTTTCTATATTTACGGCGTTAACACCCTTAAGCGTTTTCCTGACAAGCCCCGTGAGGACTTTACCGGGTCCCAGCTCGACAAAGTCGGTATACCCTGATTTTTCCATATTTTCCAGCTCGGAAACAAACCGGACGGGGGATATAATATGCATTGCCAGCATATTCTTTATATCGCTGAAATCAGTTAATTCGCCCCCGGTAAGGTTGGAAAAAAACTTTGCGGACGGCTTTTTGAACTTAAAACCGCCTATCCCCCTCAAAAATTCATCGGCGGCGGATTCCATGAGCTTTGAATGGAACGCGGCGGAAACATTGAGCATAACGGTTTTAGCCCCAAGCCCGGCGCATTTCTCCGCCGCGCTTGATACGGCTTCTTTTTCACCAGCGATTACTGTCTGAACAGAAGAATTGTAATTAGCCGGAGCCGCATACCCGTTCGTTCCGGCGCAGACTCTTTCAATCTCGGAAACCCCGATTCCTATAACGGCGCACATCGCGCCATCAGAATTTTCAGCGGCTTTCTGCATTGCCGCCGCCCTGAGCTTTATTATTTTAAACCCGTCTTCTGCCGACAGCATACCGGAAGCAACCATTGCGGCATATTCGCCCAGCGAATGACCGGCGACGGCGGAAAATTCAATGCCGCTGATTCTGGCGGCTTCAAAGGCGGCAAGCGNNGAACAAGCCATAATGGCAGGCTGGGAAATTTCCGTACGCGAAAGCTCTTCTTCCGTGCCGTAAAAGCTTTTTTCGGCAAGGTCAAAGCCTAAAATATCGCTTGCCGCCGAATATATTTCTTTTACCCCCGGATATTTTTCAAAAAGCTCCCTGCCCATTCCTGAATACTGGGAACCCTGACCTGAAAATAAAAACACTGTATTTCTCATAAAGCTTTTCTCCGTATTAAGTTAGTTGAATTATTTATATCCGGAAAGAATAAATTTCCTTTTACAAATGAAATTATAACATATTAAACTTAAATAGTCAAAATAAATTATTAAATTTTATTGACAAGTCGGAAAAAAAATATTACAATAACATTATGTGCAATTTACCAGTAAAAACATCCTGAGGGGACGGTGAAATAATTTGTTCGGTATTAATATCAAAGGAACCGGTCAGTATCTTCCGGAGCTGACTGTCGGCAACAATATGCTTTCCGGTATAATGGATACAAGCGACGAATGGATTCTGACCCGTACCGGAATGAGCCGCAGACATTATTCGGACGGGGAAGCCGCATGGGAGATGGGAGCCTTCGCCGCGAAAAAAGCGGTTTTAAAATCAGGAATTGACCCCAAAGAAATCGGTCTTGTCATTACTTCCACAATAACCCACGATTTTAATACCCCAAGCGCCGCATGCCTTATTCAGAATGAAATAGGGACCAAGGGGGCTGCGTTTGACGTGGGAGCGGCTTGCTCGGGATTTATATATGCCCTTGATACGGCAAAAAGATTTCTGCAGACTGACGATAACCTTAAATACGCCCTTGTTGTCGCAAACGAGCGGCTTTCAGCCATAACCGACTTCAATGACAGGTCTACGGCGGTTCTTTTCGGCGACGGAGCGGCGGCTTTCGTTGTTGAACGCTCCGATAAGCTTTACAGCTCTTATTTAATGTCGGACGGAAGCGGCGGCAAGTACCTTTATGCGAAGAAGCCTGCCGGTACTCATCCTTTTTATAAAGGAAGCCGGAAAAATCCGTCGGCGGATTTTCCTATGGAAACAGGGTATGTGATTCAGGATGGCAGGGCAGTTTATAAGTTCGCGGTAAACGCCCTTTTTGAATCGGCGCAAAAAGCGGCGGATTCCGGCGGAATAGGCCTTGACGCAATCGACTGGTTTATCCCGCATCAGGCTAACCTGCGTATTATAGAAACCGCCGCTAAAAATATGAATATCCCTTTGGATAAATTTATAATAAATATAAAGGAAACCGCAAACACCTCGGGGGCGACAATCCCAATCGCATTTGACAGCGGCGTTAATGACGGCAGGATAAAACGCGGGGATAAATGCTGTCTGGTGGGATTCGGCGCGGGGCTTACCTCGGGGGCGGTTGTTATTGAATATTGAAATTTGGGCGCTTTTAGTAGTTAGAAAATAGTTGTTAGTGGTTAGTTTTCGGATATGGGGTTCATACCTTCTTCCTTACTCCTTACCCCTCATTCCTCTGTAGCGGTATACCGCCATTGTTAATTTTAACTGTTAATTGGTAGAAGGTGAGTATGCTGGATTATAATAATTTTTATCATGCAAGCAATATTGGAAACCTGACGGAATTATTACCCTTATCGAACGCAAAGGACAGCGGTGAAAAGGTATGTTATTTTACTCCTGTGAAAGCATATGCAGTTTTTTATCTGCGTGATAAAGAAATAAACCATGTGACCTGCAGCGTGACTGATAAAGGAATTACCGTTTACCGCGAACAGTTCCCCAGCCAGCTAAAGAAAACTTATCAGGGCAGAAGCGGTTATTTATATACCTGCAAAAACAATAATAATATAAAACAGGCACACACAGACGGAATATGGACGTCAGTTCAGCCTGTGGCTGTCTCATCGGTGTGTTATATAGAGGATGTTTATGCTGAAATACTGGAAAGGGAGAAATCAGGAGAGGTTCAAATAATCCGTTATGAATCTCTTTCCGATGGACAAAAGCGGGAAAATGCTGAGGTTATCAAAGATTTCATCATACAAAGGGGTTTTTTAACCGCCGGCACTCCCCAAGCCCGCTTTTTTAATGAAAACTATCCGCAGGCATGGGAAGAAGCCGAAAAAAGTGTGCTTATATAAAAAGATTTAAAAGACTCTGAATAGAAAGGATTTATCTATATGTCAAAAACGGCAATTATCACCGGTTCGTCAAGGGGAATAGGAGCGGCAATTGCCCTTCGCCTTGCCGAAGACGGCTTTAATATCGCGCTTAACGATTTGAACGCCGGGATGTTTGAGAATAACGGTATTGTGTATAAATGCAGAGAATTCGGCGTAGAGGCTGAAATTTTCTGCGCCGACGTTTCTGTATATGACGAATGCGAAAGCCTTGTAAAAGCTGTGAAGGAACGTTTCGGGACAATAGACGCCCTTATAAATAATGCAGGCATAACGAGGGACGGGCTAATGGCGAGAATGCCGGAGGAACAGTACGATTCGGTCATAGCCGTGAACCAGAAAAGCGTGTTTAATATGATGAAGCATACCGGGAATGTCATGCTCAGGCAAAAATCGGGCAGAATAGTTAATATAGCCTCCGTCGCGGGGCTTTACGGCAACCCGGGTCAGATTAATTATTCGGCTTCAAAAGCCGCCGTAATAGGCATGACAAAGACCGCCGCGAAAGAGCTTGGCAGCAGGGGCATTACCTGCAACGCGGTAGCTCCGGGCTTTATTCAGACCCCCATGACCGATAAGCTCACGGACGAACAGAAAAGCCGGATGCTTGAACAGGTTGCAATGAAGCGTTACGGCACGGTTGAGGAAGTTGCCGGGGTGGTTTCATTCCTTGTTTCGGACAGCGCCTCCTATGTAACGGGACAGACCATTGAAATTTCGGGCGGACTCAGTATGTAGGCGCGAAGCGTAAGGAATGAGGAGTAAGGCGGAAGGGAAAGGGTTTAGGCGTAAGGCGTGAGGAATGAGGTGTACTGACCACTGACCTCTGACAACTAAAATTAGTATTATAATGGAGTTTTATAATGAAAAGAGTTGTGATTACGGGCATGGGTGTTGTTTCGCCCGTCGGAAACAGTTTAAGCGAATTCCGGAGCAGCATAAAAGCCGGAAAACACGGTTTTTCCCTGCTTGACGAAAGTATTGTCAGAAAGGATTTTGAAGTTAGAATCGCCGCGCAGGTTAAAGGCTTTACAGGAGAAAAATATTTCGACAAAAAGGAACTTAAAAGGATAGACCGGTTTACTCAGTTCGCGGTGACGTCGTCGCTTGACGCCATTGCCGACAGCGGCTCTGATTTCAGGGATATTGACCCTTTCCGCGCCGGGGTAATTTTCGGCGTCGGCATAGGCGGGCTGAAGCTTACTCTGGACGAGCATTCAAAGTATCTCGAAAAGGGTCCGAACCGTATTTCCGTATTTTATGTCCCGATGATGATAGGTAATATGGCTGCCGGTACGATTTCCATGAAAACAGGCTTTAAGGGCGATAATTACTGCACAACCACAGCCTGTGCGTCTTCTACCCACGCTGTCGGCGAAGCCTTCCGTAAAATCAAGGACGGCTACCTTGACGTCTGTATAGCGGGCGGCTCGGAATCATGCGTCAATGAATTTGCTTTAGGCGGATTTAACAATATGAAAGCCCTGTCCCGTTCGGACGACACCGACCGGTGTTCAATACCGTTTGACGCGGAAAGGAACGGTTTTGTTCTCGGCGAAGGAAGCGGAGCCTTAATCCTTGAGGAGCTTGAACACGCAAAAGCCAGGGGAGCAGAAATTTATGCCGAAATAGCGGGCTACGGCGCTACCTGCGACGCTTATCACATGACGTCCCCGTCGCCGGAAGGCGTTGCCGCGGGCTATGCGATTATGCATGCTTACAAGGAAGCTGGGTTAAACCCCGAAGATATTGATTATATAAACTCCCACGGCACTTCGACGGGGCTTAATGACAAATATGAAACTATTGCCATAAAGAATGCCCTTGGCGACGAATGCGCCCGAAAGGTAGTCATAAACTCTACAAAATCCATGACGGGGCATCTCCTCGGAGCTGCGGGAGCCGTTGAAACTATTGTCACAGCGCTTTCATGCAGGGAGGATTTTGTTCACCGGACTATAGGCTTTAAAATCCCCGACCCCGACTGCGATTTGGATTACTGCGTTGATAAAAACCGTAACATCATAGTTAATGCGGCTCTGACGAACAACCTCGGGTTCGGAGGTCATAATGCCGCTTTATGCCTGAAAAAATATACAGGATAATTTTTGTGTGCCGGGTAGAATAATTTTATATCTTGAAAGGATAGTAATTCATATGGAAAAAATATTATATGATGAGATTAATATGGAAACAATTGAAACGCTTGCTAACATCGTTAAAAACAATGATTTAGGTGAAATCACAATTACCGAAGGCGACAGAATCATTACTGTAAAGGGGAAAAATTTTACACCCGTGCTTCAAACAGGGACTCCTTTTTCAGCCGGTTCTTCACCTGTGTCTCTTCTTCCCGCTGCCGAAGCCGGACAAAATCCCGTTGCCGCGGCGGTTCAGTCTGCTGTGGGAAATATTGTTAAATCCCCCATTGTGGGTACGTTTTACGCCGCTTCTGCTCCGGATAAACCGCCCTTCGTGAGTATCGGCCAAAGAGTAAGAAAAGGCGATGTACTGATGATAATAGAATCAATGAAGCTGATGAATGAGGTTCAGAGCGATTATGACGGCGTCGTAAAGGACATACTTATTAATAACGGCGACGCGGTTGAATTTGACCAGCCGATTATGATTATAGGAAGTTAATGCCGGGGTATAACGATTTTCTTTTACTGCCGGATGTGTATTATAATGATGATATGTAAAACCAAATACCCTGTGCTTTTCGTTCACGGACTAGGCTTCAGGGACAGAAAATGGATTAACTACTGGGGGAGAATCCCCAAAGCGCTTATAAAAAACGGAGCCGAAATTTTTTACGGCGGTCAGGACGCCTGGGGAAACATTGAGGACAATGCCGTAACCATAAGAAATAATCTTTTAAGAGCGTTAAAAATATCAGATACTGATAAAATAAATATTATTGCCCATTCAAAAGGCGGTCTTGACGTGCGTTTTATGATAAGCCGCTACGGTCTTGAGGAGAAAATAGCTTCCGTTACCACAATATCAACTCCCCACAACGGTTCTAAAACAATGGATTATCTTTATAATTCATTAAATCCGGCTATTAAGTTCACTGCGTTTTTCGTAAATATATGGTTCAGGATATTAGGCGATAAAAAACCTGATTTTTATAACACCTGCAGGGAAATGACCACGGACTGCTGCATGGAATTCAATAAGAAATACGAAGCTAATGATAATTTTTACCGTCAAAGCTATGCAAGCCTGATGAAAAACAGCCTGTCGGATATTCTTTTCGTACTTCCTCATTATATAATTAAGAAATTTGACGGTGAAAACGACGGAATAGTCGGCATAAATTCAACTGTCTGGGGTGAATTCAGGGGCGTGTTCAGAGGAAAGAAAAACCGCGGTATTTCCCATGCCGATATTGTGGATTTCCGCCGCATGAATTTTCAGGGTACCGACGTCCGCCTTTTTTATATTGATATTGTCAGTGGTCTTAAAAATATGGGATATTAGTAAGTATTTGAAAGGAAATTATAACAATGCCGTTATATAACAAAGAACAGATTATGGAAATTATTCCGCACCGGGACCCGTTTCTGCTTATCGATGAAATAGAGGAGCTTGAACCGGGAAAACGATGTGCTGCGGTAAAATATATTAAGGAAGACGATTTCTGGTTTAAAGGGCATTTCCCTGATTATCCTGTCGTTCCCGGCGTGCTTATGGTTGAAATGCTTGCTCAGGCAGGCTGCGCCGCTATGCTCACGCTCCCCGAAAACAAAGGAAAAATCGGCTTTTTCGGCGGTATAAGGGAGGCAAAGTTCCGCCGTCAGGTTGTCCCGGGGGATACTTTGCGTCTTGAAGTTGAAATTATAAAGGTTAAGGGTTCGGTCGGTATAGGAAAGGGTATTGCTGCCGTGAACGGCGAAAAAGCCGTATCGGCGGAAATCACCTTTGCTTTGAAATAATACATTACTATGAGGTTTTTATAATGTTTGATAAAATACTTATCGCCAACAGGGGCGAAATAGCGGTACGTATAATCCGCGCCTGCCGTGAGCTGGGCATAAAAACCGTAGCGGTGTTTTCAGCAGCCGACAAGCCGGCTCTTCACGCTCATATAGCTGACGAATCGGTTTGTATCGGTCCTGCAGCTACAAAAGACAGTTACCTTAATGAAAAGAATATTCTTTCGGCATGCGAAATAACAGGGACTCAGGCTATACATCCGGGGTTCGGCTTCCTTTCCGAGAACGCTTCCTTTTCCCGCAACTGCGCTAAATGCGGTATAAATTTTATAGGGCCCTCGCCGGAATCAATAGAAATGCTTGGTGACAAGGCGTCGGCAAAGGTTGCAATGAAAAATGCCGGAGTACCCGTTATTCCCGGTTCCGACGGCTCTGTGAAAAGCCTGGAGGAAGCTGTTCGCCTTGCCGAGGATGAAATAGGCTTTCCTCTTATGGTAAAAGCGTCGGCAGGCGGAGGTGGGCGGGGCATACGGATTGTCGAACGGATTGAGGAACTGGAAGGACAAATCACAGCCGCCAAGCAGGAAGCACTGAGCTTTTTCGGCGACGACAGCATTTACATGGAAAAGTTCATTATAAACCCCAAGCATATTGAGTTTCAGATTATTGCGGATAAACATGGCAATATAGTTCATTTAGGCGAACGCGACTGTTCAATGCAAAGGCGCAACCAGAAAATCCTTGAAGAGACGCCGTCGCCCGTGATGACCCCCGAACTGCGTGAAAAAATGGGTGAAGCCGCCAAAGCGGCGGCTAAGGTCTGCGGATATTACAATGCGGGAACAATAGAGTTCCTTGTCGATTCCGAAAGCGGGAATTTCTATTTTATGGAGATGAATACCCGTATTCAGGTTGAACATCCCATAACGGAATGCGTTACCGGCATTGACCTTGTCAAAACACAAATCAGGATTGCGAACGGCGAAGTCCTCCCATTTAAACAGGAGGATATTGCTATGAACGGTCATTCAATAGAATGCCGTATAAACGCCGAAAGTCCGGAGCATAATTTCCGTCCCAGCCCCGGCAGAATAAATTCGCTTAATATTCCCGGGGGACCGGGTATCAGGATTGACGGAGCCGTTTATCAGGGATATACCATAACTCCGTATTATGACAGCATGATTGCCAAGCTGATTGTTCATGCCCGGAACCGTGAGGACGCAATAATGAAGATGAAATGGGCGCTTGCCGAATTTATTGTCGAGGGCGTCGATACAAACATTGATTTCCAGCTTGACTTAATCCGCGACCCCGTTTTTGAAAACGGAAATTATGATATAGGGTATCTGGGGCGTAAAATGAAATCATTAAAAGATTAGATTTATGTAATATAAGGCTTATATTTGCATATATTTCTTATGTATACTAATGATGACAAGCTGAACGGCATATTCTTTAATACTGGCGGCTTTGTCCTGAAAAGACGTTCTGAAAGGCTGGTAATTATTATGGCGGAAAAAAAGAAATGTCCGTTATGCGGAGGAAAAGTTTTTCTTGAATACTGTGAAGACTGCGGATTCAGAATAGTCGACGAGAGCAGCTTGGGTTCTTTGTATAATTATGAACCCTCCGATTACAGAACCGAAGATTCAGAAGAAACCGTCAGGGAAATTCAAGGTACTGCGGCGGAAGAGATTTATCCTGTCCGCAGTGAAAACCCGGTGCGGAACATTGCAGCAGCCCCGTTCACAGACGCTTTTGAAGAACGGGATAAAGGCGGCGAAGCTTATGGCAATAACGATAAAATACCTATTGACTTCGATAAGCTGAAGAATAATGCTAAAAATGAAAGCATATTTAATGAAAACCCGTATAAAAATACGGAATTCCGGCAAAATCAGAACAGCGGTTATGATAAATCAGGAATTGCCGGGTTTATCAGAAGCGAATGGTGGAAACTGATTATAATATTTGCCTTAAACTTTTTCGGAATAATAGCAGGGCTTTTCTTTTTAAACAGTTATAAGCTTAACATTAATAAAAACCCATATAACAGTGAATATATAAAATATATGAAAATTGCTGTCATTATCAGTATATTACTGAATCTTTTCAGATTTATATAATGAGTACGGAACAGACAAGTCTGTTTCCCTGTGCGTAAAAAGCAGAGCTTTTTACGCAATGTGTTAAACGGCGGCGTCTGATTAAATCCCTTAAAACGGGTAAATAAAGCGGTAAAGAGGTGATTTTTATGATGGAAGATTTATTGAACATGGTCAAAACACGGTTTAACGCCAGTTCTTCTGATGATACGGCGGTTAAGCATGAAAAAAAATCCAAGGTTGAAGTCCCTGCCGACCTGCTTTTTAAATGTCCCAGATGCTCCGGCGTTGTTATGACGGACGAGTTTATTAAGAATTTGAAGGTATGCCCAAGCTGTAATTATCATTCGAGAATTACAGCTCCTGAACGTATAAGGCTTATTGCCGACAAGGAAAGCTTTATTGAATTTGACGCGGGAATGCTCAGTAAAAACCCGATTGATTTTCCTGATTATAAAAGCAAGCAGGAGGCATTAAGGGCTTCGACAGGCTTGAAGGACGCTATTGTCACGGGCGAATGCACCATACGCAGGGAACGCTGCGTCATAGGCATAATGGATTCGCGTTACATGATGGCTTCAATGGGGAGCGTCGCCGGCGAAAAAATCACCAGAGCCTTTGAATTTGCGGCTGAGAACAAACTCCCTGTTATAATGTTCACCGCCTCGGGGGGAGCCCGGATGCAGGAGGGTATCGTTTCGTTAATGCAGATGGCTAAAACAAGCGGCGCCGCCGCAAGGCATTCCGAAGCGGGACTTTTGTACATCACGGTTATGACCGACCCGACTACCGGCGGCGTAACGGCTTCCTTTGCGTCGCTAGGCGATATTATAATCGCCGAACCCAAGGTACTTATCGGCTTTGCCGGACGCCGCGTTATTGAAAGCACTATCAAGCAAAGGCTTCCAGAGGATTTCCAATCCGCCGAGTTCATGCTGGAGCATGGTTTCGTGGATATGATTGTTGAACGTAAATCCATGAGACGCACCATTGCTCATTTACTTAAGCTTCACAAACCGCAGGTAACATGTGTAAAAGAATAATTTTACGTAAAAAACTTTTTCCGGTTGTACCCGACGCGTAAAATTTAATATAAATATAGTAAACATCATAGTACCTCGTAACATTTAAAAGTTTATAAATAATTAAAACCATACCGCCGCAGGCGGTATACAGCCGTTTTAATTATTAATTATTAATTGGTGCCAGAATCTAACCGCCGCTTTTACGGCGGGAATGGAGTTATAAATGGAACAGATTCACAGGCTTTCACCATGGGAGCGTATGGAAATAATACGGCATAAGAACCGTCCTACCGTTAATGATTATATACCTGCCATCTTCGATGAATTTATCGAAATGCACGGCGACAGGCTTTACGGAGACGACCGCGCCGTAAAAGGCGGGGTTGCAAGCTTGAACGGTATCCCCTGCACGGTAATAGCCGAAGTTAAGGGACGGAATATCAATGAGAATAAAGAGACGAACTTTTCGATGCCCCATCCGGAGGGATACAGGAAGGCACTGAGGCTTGCAAGGCAGGCTGAAAAATTCAACAGACCCGTTATTTGCTTTATTGACACACCCGGGGCATTCTGCGGTATAGAAGCCGAGAAGCGCGGACAGGGCGAAGCCATCGCAAAAAACCTTATGGAATTTATGAAGCTGCGTACCCCGGTGATTTCTGTCGTGCTTGGCGAAGGCGGAAGCGGAGGCGCTTTGGCGCTTGGGGTATGCGACGAGCTTGCCGTGCTTGAAAATTCGCTTTATTCGGTAATATCCCCACGCGGATTTGCTTCAATTCTGTGGAAGGACCCGTCAAAAGAAAAAGAAGCCTGCAATATTATGCATATAGTTGCCGAAGATATGGTTGAACTTGGTGTTGCTGAGCATATTATTAAGGAACCTTCCGGCGGCGCTCATAATGATATTGGCAAATCTGCTGAAAACATCAAAGAATATTTGTTAAATTCGCTGAAAAAAAAATGTGCAATAAATATTGACGTTTTGCTGAATGAACGTTATACTAAGTTTAGAAAAATAGGCGAGTTTGAAGAATAGTTAATTCAGTGTTTTTAAGTTATAAGGACTAGGGTGTGTTCGAATATTAGCAATGTGGATAAAAACGAGTGATTTTTGTACGCGACGCAGGCACCGGCAAGTGCAAAAATTACAGAAAACCCCAGGTGGTTTTCAGAATTTTTAAAGCAGCGCAGGGATAAAAAATCACTATTTATGTGCATA
>DBCY01000010.1 GCA_002293295.1 Ruminococcus sp. UBA946
AGTGAATATGTTCTCTTAATTGTTAATTGTTAATTGTTAATTGTTAATTATTAATTATTAATTGGAACAAGCCCTGCAGTAACAAGGTTATTCTCATGCTCGCCAAGGGTTTCGGCGAAGAAAAACTCGCCTGTGTCAATATTTGAGCAGAAATAATAATAATCGGTTTCGGCGGGGTACAAAACTGCGTTGATTGCTTCGATACCCGGATTGCAGACAGGACCCGGGGTAAGTCCCGCGCCTTTGTAGGTGTCATAAGCCTCAAACATTTCCTCGGAATTAATTTCAAGATTGGGGATGATTACTTCATTTACGTATTTTGTAGTGGGGTCGGACTGTAAAAGAGGATATTCGTCCGGATTTTCGAGCCGGTTTAAAAATACCGAAGCCACCATGCGCATATCGGACTTATAAGCCGCCTCCGCCTGTATTATTGAAGCCAGCGTAAGGACTTCCTCAAGCTCCATTCCCAAATCATTCATACGACCGTAAATATCGGGGGTGATTTTCGCCTCAAAGTTCCTGCATATTTTTTTAGCCACCACCCTGGGGTCTTCGTCAAGGTAGAATTCATATGTATCGGGGAAAAGATACCCTTCCATTTTATAGAACTTCAGCGGATGCCTTATGACCGAAGCTTCAAAGTCAAAACCGAAGTTTTCGCTGTTGAATACCCTGATAAACTCGCTTGCGGTGCATATTCCCTTTTCTTCAAGACGCATTGCCGCGTCAAGCAGCGTTATTCCTTCCGGGAAGACCACCAAAGCCGAATCCCGCGCTTCCTCAACCGGAGTAGTGAGTTCGTCAATAATATCACCGTAGGACATTTTCGGCATCAGAACATGCTCGCCGGCATAATAAGAACCGTCGGCTCCCCTTATTCTCGAAAAAATCCTGAACAGTCCGATTTCGCTAATAATCTCTTCGCCGTAAAGAATTTCAGCAATATCAGCAGCGCCGGCGCCCTCCGGGATTTCAACGGTAACCGGTATATCGGATTTATCAAGACCCATAAATTCCTTTGAATAGCTTATTATGGTAACAGCCAGAAAAACAGCAACAGTAATTATGAACATAGTAAGGATTAATCCGAAAATAAGACCTCCGCCATGTTTTTTCATGCGTTTTCTGCGGCGTTTGCGACGGTTTATTTGCTTATTTCCGTAATCAGTGCCTTCGTCTTCATCATCTTCATAGTCGTACCCGGATGAAGCCGGTTCTATATCATCTGTCATTTCATTATAAGTTTCGGTTTCATCATCTTTTTTAATGTCATCATATATATCATCAGACGGTATAATATTTTCAGAGCCGTGAAATTCCGTGTTGGTTTCCGTATCGCTTATATCGGTACTTTTTTCATTCTCAGCTATATCAGGTATGCTGTTTAATATATCGTCAAGCATTATTTCAGATTTAGCGGGTATTTTTTTTTCAGTATCCGTCATTAACAACCTGCCGCCTTTCATATTCGATTTATAGTAATAAATTTATCTGAACGATGTTTTTTTAATATATTTTTCTGTAATAAGCAAGTCGACAGGCATATCAAACCTCCCGCGGAAAAGCTTATTTACGGTGCAGCAGCAATATCCTATTCCGATTCTGAATACTGACTTATGTTCTGATATAAAACGATCATAATATCCTCCGCCGTAACCGATCCGGTAACCTTCGGAATCATAAACCAGAGCGGGAACAATGCATACGGCACCGTCAAATTTAAGGAGCTTTCTGCATTTTGAGACGTCAGGTTCCAGCAGTGAATATGCTCCCGGTTTAAGTTCGGATAATGAGTTTATAACATAAAAGTCCATTTTCCTTGTTCCCTTGACACATTTGGGGACGGCAACCGTTTTCCCGTTTTTCAGCGCATGTTCAATAAGGTTAATCGTATCAACTTCAATTCCGGTAGATACATAAGTAATTATAATATCAGAATTTTTATACTCCGTAAGGTTTATTACCCTGTTGAAAACCAGGCTGTCCTTTTTCCCTTTGATTTCTGTATCCATACACCGTCTGATGTTTTTATATTTTTCTCTCAGTTTTCTTTTGTATTCACGGATATCGCTTACTATTTCCGGCATAGCATAGAATCTCCCAGCAATTTGCTTCTTTCTTCGGAAATAAGTATTTCGACAAGCTTTAAGCCGAATTCCGCGGAAACGCCGGCTCCTCTTGCTGTGATAATATTACCGTCGGCAACAACCGCTTCACCGGTAACCTCAGCATCAACAAGCTCGGGTTCGTAACCGGTATAGCAGGTCGCTTTTTTTCCCCTTAAGTAATTCTTATGTCCAAGTATTGAAGGAGCGGCGCAAATTGCTGCAATATATATATTCTTTTCAATGCAAAAGCTTAATGCCTTCTGTACATATTCTGATTTCTCCAGATTAACGGTACCGGGCATTCCTCCCGGTAATATAATCATTTGCAGATTATCATCAAGCACGATATTTTTGTCTTCCGTATCGGTTAAAACAGTAATGCCGTGAGCGCCTTTTATGGCATTGCCTCCGATTCCGGCTGTTACGACTTCAAGACCGCATCGTCTGAGCATATCAATGGGGGCAATTGCTTCCATTTCCTCAAAACCCTCAGCTAAAAATACATAAATCATTATTAATTCCTCCTTTGAAATTTATCTAAAAGTAATAGTATTCTTCTCAAGTAGGAAAGCGGGGTAATAAGACCTTTTCGATTTCCGCAGCCCCTCTATCCCCAAATCCTCTTCACGGTTTATATATTTGTAACCGGAGGCTGCCGATTCAGCAAATTCACGGTTTATGGCAGCATAAGCGCCCTGTACTGACGCATTTGCTTTTTCAATGTGAATTCCGTAAGTGTCTGAATTAATAGCTTCTCCGATTGTAAAGCCCTCAAGCTTTCCATTAACGCGGATAACACCGCCCTTTAAATCCAGCTCTTTAAACTGCGTAAAAAACGTATTGATGGCAAACTGCTCCGATACGCTTGATTCATCGTCATAGGCTTTATTGTCATTATAACTCCTGACCGCAAATTCAATGCAGTCATTATAATCCTTTTCGGTAAGCTCCGAGTATTCCCAGTTATTCTCATATAATTTCTTGATATGGTTACGTTTTTTATGATATTTCTTACCCGCCAGATTAATAAGGCTTTCTGCTTCATAAATATAGTCAAAGCAGTTTTCATCGGCCAAAGCCGTATACTGACCGCTGTAAAGCTCTTCAAACAATTTCAGGTTTTTATTCGTCACCGAACCTATTATCAAAGGCGAATTATTTAATCCGGCATATTCCTTCATCTGTTCAATGACATCCTTATAATCTCCCTCCCCTGCGGGAAAAGTAAACTGAACGCCGTATTTATGAGAGCAGGATATATAAAAATCCTTATATCTGCTTATTTTTGTTTCATATAATCTGCGCCATGCCATATTATTCGCAAATGAATATTCGCATCCCCTGAAATCAGACTTTCTCAGCAATTCCTTTATCCATGACTTATCTGAAAGCTCTATTACTTTAAATTCCAGCATTATAATGAAATTCCGCCTTTACAACACTATATTATTTATCCGGTTTTTTATAATATCTATAATTTGATTTGTAACATCGGCAACGGGAAGCGGTTTTATACCGTCGCTGCATGAAACAATTATCCATCCCAGCATTTTGGCGGCATATAAAGCGGATTTCCTGCAGCTTTGCATATAAAAAATATCGGATTCGTGTATATCCTTTTTGTTTTCATCCCCGCCGTACCTAGCCGATAAAAGCTTCTGTGAAATTTCCGGGGCCATATCGAGAAAAATTACCAAATCGGGCTGAGGAAGCAGTAATTTATGGTATTCATAATCGGAAAGCCAGTCAAGGTAACTGTCCCATTCTTTTTCATTCAGCTTTGCCATCTGGTGGATTGCGTTTGAACTGACATACCGGCTTGCCAGAATAATATCCCCGTTCCTGTAGTTATTTTCCCAGAACATTTTATAGCTCGCGTATCTGTCAACGGCATAAAAGCTTGAAGCCGCGTAAGCGTTCACTTCACCGGCATTACCGGCAATTTCACCGTTCAGGTACATCCTTACAAGCACCGAGGATGGTTTATCGTAATCCGGAAAGCTGATTGCCTTTACATTGTTATTTTTACTTAAAATTTTATTAACCAGTTTGAACTGGGTTGATTTCCCGCTTCCGTCCAGTCCGTCTATGACAATCAGCATTATAATACCTCAACTTCATTACTGTAATATACTTAAGATATTATATCATTTAATAGGTTGTCCGTCAATAAATATAACAGCATTTTATATTTTGTTCATAAAGGGTTAAAATATAGGTTCCCGTATAACTGATTAAATATCACTATACGGGAACCATATTTATATTACATATCGTAAACCTCTTCGGGAGAAAGAAGCTTGTATCCGTTTTCGCTGAGCGCCTGGGAAGCTTTGTCGTTATTCTCAACCCGAAGTATGACATACGCCTGATTTTCTGATTTTGAAATAAACGCATACATATATTCAACTGAAATATTCGCGGCATACAGACATTCCATTGCGTCGGCAAGCCCTCCCGGCTTATCGTCAATACCGATGGCTATTACGTTTGTAATAGAAACGGTGCAGTCGGCGGCTTTCAAAGCCTCGCACGCCAAATCAGGCTTATTCACAATCAGCCTCAGGATGCCGAAATCCTGCGTATCCGCGACGGAAAGAGCGCGGATGTCAATACTGTTATCCTTCAGCAGCTTTGTAATACCGGAAAGCCTGCCCGGCTTGTTTTCAACAAAAATCGATATTTGCTTAATCAGCATAAAATCCCCTCCATATTTTAATCATGTAATTTACGGTTATCTATAACCCGAACTGCCTTTCCTTCAAAGCGCGTAAGCGTTTTAGGTTCGACAAGGGTAATCTTTGCGGCGATTCCAAGTGCGGATTCAACGGCGTTTCTGATTGCCGCCTCATGCTCTTCAATATTCCTTACGGCGTCGGAGAACATGCTGCTGGTCATTTCAACCTTTATTTCAAGGGTATCCAGATTATTCACGCGTTCAACAATAAGCTGATAGTAAGGGGCGTTATCGCCGAATGAAAGCAGAACGGATTCAACCTGCGACGGGAAAACGTTCACTCCCCTTATAATCAGCATATCGTCGGAACGTCCCCTCGGCTTCAGCATTTTCACAAGAGTACGCCCGCAGGAGCATTCCTTCCTTGAAAGGATTCCGATATCGCGCGTTCTGTAACGGATAATCGGGAAAGCTTCCTTCGTAATGCAGGTAAAGACAATTTCACCCTGCTCGCCCTCGGGAAGAACCTCGCCTGTGTCGGGGTTAATGGTTTCGACTATGAAATGGTCTTCGTTGATATGCATACCGGTCTGCTCATCGCATTCAAAAGATACCCCCGGTCCGATAATCTCGGTAAGTCCGTAAATATCGTATGCTTTTAAACCAAGCTTGTCTTCAATTTCCCTGCGCATTTCCTCCGTCCACGGTTCAGCCCCGAAAAGACCTGCCCTGAGCTTTATATCATCCTTGGTTATACCCATTTCCTGCATGGTTTCAGCCAGAAAAAGCGCGTACGACGGAGTACAGCATATAACCGTGGAACCGAAGTCCTTTATTATACTGATTTGACGGTTTGTGTTGCCTACCGATACCGGAATAACGGTCATTCCCACCTTTTCAGCTCCGTCATGCATACCGAGACCGCCTGTAAACAAGCCGTAGCCGTATGAAACATGCATAAAATCGGATTTGCTTCCGCCCGCCGCTGTCAACGCCCTTGCGCAGCACTCAGACCATACGTCAAGGTCACTGCGAGTATAACCTACAACAATCTGTTTTCCCGTGGTGCCGGATGAAGCGTGAAGACGCACAACATCCTCCATAGGTACGGCAAACATACCGTAAGGATAAGTATCGCGCAAATCCTGCTTAGAAACAAAGGGAAGCCTGTATAAATCCTCGGTTCCCCTGATATCGTCAGGCTTGACTCCGGCGGCGTCCATTTTATCACGGTAAAAAGGCACATTTTCATACACTCTCCTCACCGTCTGCGATAAACGCCAGCTTTGAAGCGCGCGCATTTCGTGAAGCTTTGCTGTTTCCATAGGTTTGTTCCAGTATTTTGCCAAATTTCATTCCTCCTAATTTATGTTTTAAAAACCTTTTTTTGGATTTTATATGCTTTTTAAACATTCATACCAAGCTCAAAAGCCTTTTGGTTAAGCTCTAGGAATTTCGGGGGTACGCATTGTTTTATGGCGTCCTGCCATAATTCATCCTCAAAATCCATTTTAGAGGCTGCAACGCCCATAAGGACGACATTTGAAGCTTTTACGCCGCCGGCTTCCCTTGCAAGCTCTAATGCGTCCACTGCCGTCACTTCAATACCCAGTTCTGTGATTTTATTCGCTATATCATCGGGATAACCGTCGGTTCCCGTAATAACCGGCATCGGGTCAATACGCTGGGTAGAGGTTATAAGACTTCCCCCTTTTTTTAAATATGATACCCACCTTGCGGCTTCTAGCAGTTCAAATGATATAATAATATCGGCTTCGCCTTTCTCTATGACAGGGGAAAATACTTTGTCACCGTATTTTACATATGTAACGACCGAACCTCCCCTCTGCGACATACCATGCACTTCGGACACCTTGACATCATAACCCCCTGAAAGAAGCACATTACCGATAAGCCTCGACGCGAGCAGGGAGCCCTGCCCGCCGACGCCGACTATCATTATAGATTTCGTTTCCATAATACGACCATCCTTTCCGATTATGATATAGCCTTGAATTTGCAGACGTCCGTACAGATACTGCATCCCACGCACTGAGTCGAATCAATAACAGCTTTGCCGTCTTTCATGGAAATCGCCGGACAGCCAAGCTTCAGGCACATTTTACAGCTTTTGCACTTTTCAGCCGAAACGGTCAGCGAAGGTTTATGCTCTACATATTTAAGCAAAGCGCAGGGACGGCGAGAAATAATCACGGAAGGTTCAGGTGCGTCAAGCTCCTCAAGAATAACCCTTTCGGTTTCTTCCAGATTATAAGGGTCGACAACCTTGACTCTCTTAATACCCACAGCCTTGCACAGCTCTTCAAGATTAACAGCTGCGGCAGGGTCTCCTTTTATATTTTTCCCTGTTGTCGGGTTCTGCTGGTGGCCGGTCATACCCGTAATAGAGTTATCAAGTATAATTACGGTTGAATTTGTGGCGTTATAGGCAATATTAACAAGACCCGTTATACCGCTGTGCATAAAGGTTGAATCACCTATTACGGCAACGGTCGATTTTTCGGCTTTTTCTCCCCTTGCCTTATTAAAGCCATGAAGAGCCGAAACGGAAGCTCCCATGCAGATTGTCGTATCCATAGCGGAAAGCGGCGCGGACGCGCCGAGAGTATAACAGCCTATATCGCCCGAAACGGTAATTTTATTTTTTGAAAGAGAGTAAAACACACCCCTGTGCGGACATCCCGCACACATAACGGGAGGGCGTACCGGAACGCTTTCGGTGAATTCAACAGAATCGTTTTTCTTCCCCAGCAGTTTTTCAGCGATAATCGCTTGTGAAAGCTCTCCTGTAAAGCCGAAAATTTCCTTGCCTGTCACGTTCATGCCTATTTTTTTACAATGGGTTTCAATAATATCGTCAAGCTCCTCAGCTACATAAACGGTTTTGTATTTTGAACAGAAATCCTTGAGCAGCTCAACAGGAAGAGGATTTACAATACCCAGCTTCAGATAAGATGAGTTTTCTCCCATTGCCTCCCTGGCATACTGATAAGCGGCGCCGCTCGTTATGATTCCGGTATCGCCCCCGTTGTCGATAACGGTATTCAAAGGTGATGCTTCCGCGTACTCGATAAGCTTTTGAGTGCGCTCCTCAACGAAAACATGCCTTCCCCTTGCCATAGACGGCATCATTACATATTTTTGAACATTTTTTGTGTATTCCTTCTGTTCCGGCAGAACCCTTTCATTTATCTCAACGGATGACTGCGAATGCGCTATACGCGTACTCATTCTGACGATGACGGGGGTATCGAACTTTTCCGAAAGTTCATAGGCGGTTTTTACAAATTCCTTGCATTCGGAAGAATCCGAAGGTTCAATCATCATAACCTTGGACGCTATCGCATGATGCCGGGAATCCTGTTCATTCTGCGAGGAATGCATCCCGGGGTCGTCGGCGACGGCAATTACAAGTCCCCCGTTCACTCCTGTGTAAGAAACCGTATACAAAGGGTCGGCGGCAACGTTAAGCCCGACGTGCTTCATCGCGCTAAAGGAACGCGAGCCTGCGATTGAAGCTCCGATTGCAACCTCCAGCGCAACCTTTTCATTGGGAGCCCATTCACTGTAAACCTCGTCATATTCAGCCAGGTGCTCGGTAATTTCTGTGGACGGCGTACCCGGATAGCTTGAAGCGACCGTAACTCCCGCTTCATAAAGACCCCTCGCGAAGGCTTCATTTCCCAGCATAAGCTTTTTCATATATTTTTTAGTCCTTTCTCTTGTTTAACACTTTCTGACGCTCAGACAAATCATAGTTAATATTATACCATATTTTTTTATATATTGAAAGTATATTTACAAATTTTTTATATAAATGTATAATTGTTCAGTATGCATTACTTATTACAAACATATGTAATAAAATGTCTTTTTTTGCATATTTATTTCTATTTATGTCATAAGTATTGACATTTTATTTTTGGGGTTTATCTTCTTTTGGATGAAAAAAATAGAACACCCCCACAGTTCAAAGCATGGCGAGTGTTCATTAACGGAAATGTATATAATACAAATCTACCCTGATATTATATCATATCTTATGAAAATTGTCAAAATTTTATAAAACCTCTTGACAAGTTATGCAATACCAGTTATAATGATATTGCGTAACAAAGGAGGTGTATATGCCGCGAAAAAGCAGAGCCGATTATTTCAAAAAGCGCAGGGAAAACTTAAAGCATTTTAATGTGGTATTACCTAAGGAATTGGTTGAATCAATTGAAAAAAGACTGTATGAACTGGGCAAAACCAAAACTGCCTGGCTAATTGAAAAAATCGACGAGGAACTAAAAAAATAGCGAACACCCGCTAGCCGCATGTAAAGTCAAGCGAGTGTTCACAAACGGAAAATGTATATAATACAAATCCACTCTGNNATTATATCATATTCTCCGAAAAAAGTCAAATTAAAATTTTTGGAGGTAAATTATTATGTCAGTATTATCAGATTTTTACAATGGTAAGCTTTATCCGCACGAAGAGATAAACAAATACGACCCCGATTTAAAACCGCTCAATGAAAAAATAGAAACCGAAAGAGAAGTGTGGCTGAAAAACATTCTTACGGGTGAGGAATTTGAAAGATTTGAGGATTTACAGGAATGCTATTATAAAACTTACGATTACTGGGAGGAAAAGGGCTTTTTTTACGGTTTTAAGCTGGGAGCGCTGTTTATGCTTGAAATACTTACATCAAAAGAGGATTTATTCAGGAGCAAAAATTAATTTATAATTGAAAAGGAAGCGGTTCAAGCTGAACCGCTTCTTATATTCATGCCAGAACTATATCATTTCAGTAATTTCTTCAAATACATCCCCGTATAGGATTTCTTACATCCGGCGACATCCTCAGGAGTACCGCATATTAATATACTGCCGCCCTTATCCCCTCCCTCGGGACCCAAATCAATAACATAATCGGCAGTTTTGATTACATCAAGGTTATGCTCGATTACAAGCACCGTATTACCCGCTTCGACAAGCTTCTGCAGAACCTCCACAAGCTTGTGTACATCAGCGGTATGAAGCCCTGTCGTCGGTTCGTCAAGAATATAAATAGTACGCCCTGTTGCCCGTTTCGAAAGCTCCGTAGCAAGCTTTACCCGCTGCGCTTCGCCGCCGGAAAGCGTTGTTGCGGGCTGACCTATTTTTATATACCCCAGCCCCACATCCTGCAGAGTGCTTAGTTTGCGTGAAATTTTCGGAATATTCTCAAAGAACGCTACTCCCTCGTCAACGGTCATTTCCAGTACGTCATGTATATTCTTTCCTTTATAAAGTATATCCAAAGTCTCGCGGTTATAACGCTTTCCCTTGCAAACCTCGCAGGGTACGTAAACATCGGGCAGAAAATGCATTTCGATTTTCAGAATGCCGTCCCCTTCGCAGGATTCGCACCGCCCTCCCTTAATATTGAACGAAAACCTCCCTGACGTATAGCCTTTCATTTTCGCGTCGTTGGTCTGGGCAAAAAGCTCCCTTATATCGGTAAAAACCCCGGTATAAGTCGCCGGGTTGGAACGGGGCGTGCGTCCGATAGGCGACTGGTCAATGTCAATTACCTTGTCAAGGTTCTCAATTCCGTTGAAATAATCGAACTTACCCGGACGTACTTTCGCTCTGTTCAGCTTTCCCGCAAGATTTTTATATATAATTTCGTTCACCAAAGAGGATTTTCCCGACCCGGAAACACCCGTAACGCAGGCAAAGATTCCCAGCGGGATTTTAACGCTGATGTTTTTCAGGTTATTCTCCCGCGCTCCGTAAACCTCAAGGGTCAGACCGTTGCCTTTGCGGCGCGTTTCCGGTACCGGGACAAACCTCTTTCCGCTCAGATACTGTCCTGTTATGGATTTTTCGCAGTTCATAATATCGCCGACCGTTCCGGTGCAGACAACCTCACCGCCGTGAATACCGGCATAAGGACCTATATCGACGATAAAATCGGCATTGCGCATAGTATCGTCGTCATGTTCCACTACAATAAGCGTATTTCCTATGTCACGGAGTCTTTTCAAAGTGGAAATAAGCTTGTTGTTATCACGCTGATGCAGACCGATTGACGGTTCGTCAAGGATATAAAGAACACCCATAAGCGACGAGCCGATTTGCGTTGCAAGGCGTATGCGCTGGCTTTCGCCTCCGCTGAGGGTACCGGATGAACGCGACAGGGTAAGATAATCCAGCCCGACGCTTTCAAGGAAGCCCAAACGCTCCTTTATTTCCTTTATAATCCTGTCCCCTATCAACGAATCGCGTTCGGATAATATAATGCCGCTAAAGAACTTCAGTAAATCTACAACAGAATAATTCGTAAGCTCGGTAATATTCTTATCGCTTACCGTCACGGCAAGGCTTTCCTTTTTCAGCCGTAAACCATTGCAGTCGGGGCAGGGCTCCTCAGCCATGCACTGCTCGATTTCCTCCTTGCTGTAATCGGAATTCGATTCCCGGTAACGTCTCTCCATATTGGGGATAATCCCTTCGAACGGCTGATGGTATATCCCCCCGCCGTAGGAAGTCGCCCTGGTCAGCTTTAATTTAGTACCGCCCGTTCCGTACAGGAAAATATTCAGAAGTTCTTCGGGAATATCCTTAACGGGAATATCAAGCGATACCCCGTAATATTCGCTTATACCCTTGTAAAACATCATGGCGATTGAGTTTTCGTCGTTTGTATTCCAGCCTCCGGCTTTAATTGCCCCCGCTCGGATTGACAAATCCTTGTTAGGAATAATAAGGTCGGGGTCAATTTTTTTAAACACGCCCAGACCCGTGCATTTCTCACAGGCTCCGAACGGGTTGTTGAACGAAAACATACGCGGATTAAGCTCCTCTATGGAAATATTATGCTCGGGACAGGCATAATTCTGCGAAAAAAGCATTTCTTCACCGTCTATTACATCGACTATAATCAAGCCGCCCGTAACCGACATAACCGTTTCTATACTGTCGGTAAGCCTTGATGTAATGTCATCCTTGATAACAAGACGGTCGATAACGATTTCAATGCTGTGCTTTTTATTCTTTTCAAGCTTTATTTCTTCGGATAAATCATAAATAATCCCGTCGCAGCGTACGCGGACATAACCCGATTTCCTGGCGGCTTCAAGCTCTTTCACATGCTCGCCTTTTTTACCCCTGATAACTGGGGCAAGCAGCTGAATCCTTGTTCCTTCCGGCAGAGATTTAATCTGGTCGACAATCTGGTCAACCGACTGCTGTTTTATTTCACGTCCGCAGACGGGACAGTGCGGAATCCCAATTCTTGCATATAAAAGCCTGAGGTAATCATAAATCTCAGTTACCGTGCCGACGGTTGAACGCGGGTTTTTTGACGTTGTCTTCTGGTCTATTGAAATTGCGGGAGAAAGCCCCTCAATACTGTCTACGTCGGGTTTTTCCATCTGACCTAAAAACATCCGGGCATATGAAGACAGGCTTTCGACATACCGCCTCTGACCGTCCGCGTATATGGTGTCAAAAGCCAGAGACGACTTCCCTGAACCGGAAAGCCCCGTCATGACAATAAGCTTTTCCCTGGGAAGCTCCAGGTCTATATTTTTTAAATTATGTTCCCGGGCACCTTTTATGATAATTTTATTACTTGACATTTTTACTATCCTTTCAAACCGGCATATATTGACTTAATATATTATATTATAACACGCAAAAGCTGACAACAGTATGTCATATTAAATATGGAACCGGCACAGGTCTTTCGGTTTACTTTATACCCTTCAGCTCATTTATTTTATCTCTCAGATATGCCGCGTGTTCAAATTCAAGAAGCTTGGCGGCGTTTTTCATTTCTTCGGTCATTTGCTTTATCAAAGCATATTTTTCTTCGGAAGTCATATATTTTTGTTTTGCTTTTTTCGTTTTTTCATCTGTTTCTGCCTTGGAAGAAATTTCCAGAACCTTCCGTACATCCTTAATAACTGTTTTGGGTATTATGCCGTGTTTTTGATTATATTCGACCTGTATTTTCCGGCGCCGTTCCGTTTCGTTTATTGCGTTTTCCATTGAACGCGTAACCGAATCGGCATACATTATAACCTTTCCCTCGGAATTACGCGCAGCACGTCCTATAATCTGTATTAATGAACTCTCCGAACGCAGAAAACCCTCCTTATCGGCATCAAGAATCGCTATCAGCGAAACCTCCGGCAGGTCGAGCCCTTCCCTTAAAAGGTTAATCCCCACAAGGACGTCAAATTCGCCCAAACGCAAATCACGTATAATTTCCATACGTTCAAGGGTATCTATATCATGGTGCATATAACGAACCTTAATTCCCATTTTGTCAAAATACGCAGTAAGGTCCTCCGCCATCTTCTTAGTCAGCGTAGTTATCAATACGCGTTCGCTTTTATTTACCCTTTCGTTTATTTCAAACAAAAGGTCTTCTATCTGTCCCTCAACGGGTTTAACGGTAATTTCGGGGTCAACCAGACCCGTAGGACGGATTACCTGCTCGACAATCTGAGCGGAAAGCTCCCTTTCAACAGGACCCGGAGTTGCCGAAACAAATACGACCTGGTTAATTTTATCATAAAATTCCTCGAAATTAAGGGGTCTGTTGTCAAAAGCCGACGGAAGCCTGAAACCATAATCGATAAGAGTCTGTTTTCTGCCCCTGTCCCCTCCGCTCATTCCGCGGATTTGGGGAAGCGAAACATGGCTTTCATCAACAATAAGCAGGAAATCATCGGGAAAGTGGTCAAACAGGGTATAAGGAATACTTCCGGCGGCACGCCTTGAAAGTATCCGCGAATAATTCTCAATACCCTTGCAGAACCCGATTTCCTGCAGTAATTCTATATCATACATCGTGCGCTGCGACAACCGCTGCGCTTCAACAAGCATATCATGCTCCTTAAAGTATCTGACGCGTTCGTCCAGCTCCTTTTCGATTTCGTCAATCGAATCCTGCATAGTTTCCCTTGAAACAACATAATGACTGGCGGGGAAAATAGCTGCATGGGCAATTATGGCAACCGTCTCCCCTGTCAGGGGTATAAATTCAGAAAGACGCTCTATCTCATCCCCGAAAAATTCGACGCGTACAGCCTTGTCCGTTGAACCGGCGGGGAAAATTTCGACGACATCCCCGCGTACGCGGAATTTATTTCGTATAAAATTCAAATCGTTCCTTTCATATTGAATACTGACAAGCTTGGAGAGTAAATCCCCCCGGGAAATTGCCATTCCCTTACGGAGTGAAATAACCATCGAACGGTAGTCAATCGGTGAACCGAGTGAAAAAATGCATGAAACCGAAGCCACTATTATAACATCCCGCCTTTCGGAAAGAGCAAACGTAGCCGAATGCCTGAGCTTATCGATTTCGTCATTTATAGAGGAATCCTTTTCAATAAAGCTGTCGGTCGAAGGAATATAAGCCTCCGGCTGATAATAATCATAATATGACACAAAGTATTCGACGGCGTTTTCAGGGAAAAATTCCTTGAATTCGGAACACAGCTGCGCCGCAAGTATTTTATTGTGAGCAAAAACAAGGGTAGGGCGGTTTACCCTTTCGATTACGTTAGCCATTGTGTAAGTTTTCCCCGAACCTGTTACTCCAAGCAGCGTTTGTTCTTTAAAACCGCTGTTCAGTCCGTTTACAATTGCGTCGATAGCTCCGGGCTGGTCGCCGGAGGGTTTATAATCCGATACAAGCTTGAAATTATTCATAAATATGACCGTCCTGATTTAAAATAATAATAGAAAAACTGAGTTTTTCTTTCAGTCAAATATGTTGATGTAAGCCTCATCGCGAAGTGACAGGGACTGGTTCACCCCGACTATTATATGGTCAAGAAGTATTATTCCCATTGATTTCAAAGTGCCGTTGATCGACCTGGTCGCTGATAAATCTTCGTCTGAGGGAAGCGGCAGACCTGTGACATGGTTATGGGCAATCGCAACAAGTGAAGTTTTTTCCTTAAAGGCAATTTCAACGATTTTCCTGACATTGACCGTCGCCGTCGACGGACTGCCGTCGTCAATAACATTATTACTGAGCAAATGAAGGTCATTGTCAAAGCATGCAAGCCTGAACTGCTCATTATTAAGCCCGATAAAGGAGTTCTTAAACAAATTAATCAGCTTTTCCGTATTGTTATAGCATTCGTCTTTATTAGCATCCTGATAGTAAACAGTTATGCATTTAGGTATCATTTTAAAAAGAACAGCCGAATTTTCAGTAATTCCCTTTATTTGCAAAAGTTCATCGAACGGAGCGTCTAAAACTCCGGCTATACTGCCGAATCTGTTAATGAGTATATGAGCCAGTTCATTTGTATCTTTTCTCGGACAAGCATAAAAAAGCAGCATTTCCAGAATCTGATGCTGTTCAAAACCGCTGAACCCGGTTTCTATAAATCTGTTCCGCATACGCTGACGGTGACCGTCATGTATATTTTCGGTATTTTTTACTTTTTTATCCATAAAAAATCCGATATGACGCCGGAAAGGCAGTACATATCATATTTCCTCCTAAAAAGGCATACAATCTATAACAATATAAAACAAACGTTTTCTTAATT
>DBCY01000042.1 GCA_002293295.1 Ruminococcus sp. UBA946
TTAACAATGAAGGTATACCGCCTGCGGCGGTATGATTTTAAATAAGTATTTGAAACTTTTAGCTGTTACGAGGTACTAGTTTTCTTGAGAAAACGGTGGAAATCCTTTTGAATCTTGGCAGAAGCAACTTTGAATCAGATAAGTGTTCATTCTGGTTCTATGTTAAATCCGTAAATAGTTATTTTACTGTTGACAACAGCCGCGAAAGCCTTTTTTAAACAAATTCGGGGATTTTTCAGGGATATAAAAATAAACCCGCCTGAACAGACGGGTTTAAGGCTATATGGCGGAAGCGGTGGGATTCGAACCCACGAGCCTGTGAAGGCTACCTGATTTCGAGTCAGGCCCGTTATGACCGCTTCGATACGCTTCCGCGAAGCAATATTAATTATATCATACCATTAAAAATAAAGTCAATAGTATAAATGAAAATTTTTATTTAACGTTGATTTTTATTTCGGTTGTGTTATAATTAGGGTATAGGATATATATAACTAATTCAATATATTAATTGGTATTAATCTAAAAAGTATTAGGAGGAACTGCAATGTCTGAAATAACTAAAAACGATATTATTAACGGCAAGGCAACTCAGGAGGAGCTTGCGGAAACAGCTAAAAAAAGCGAAGACCGGAATTTAAGGAAATTAGCGGTTGACTATTTAACCGACCATGAACTGCTCGCTGATGTTGTAATAAACGGTGATTCGATTATTAGGTATATCGCCCTTGAAAAACTGACCGACCCGGCTGAACTTGCCGAAGTTGCTAAAAATGCAGGGAATTCAAGTGATTATGAGGATGAATTTGAATATTATGGGGATGAATCAGCAAATTTTCATGGTGAAGATGGCGAATACATAATAATCACAGGAGATGATGGAAGTAAGGCACGTTTAAAAGCATTAGAAAAACTAAAATATCTCGATATTTCTGAAAATACATTACAAAAAGAGTTAATTAAGAAAATAATAAATAATACCATTCTTGGCGTTATTATTGAAAACGGACATTATAGTCTCCGCAAAGCTGCAATTGAAAATGATAACCTTATCGACCAATCTTTGCTTGAAAATATTGCTAAAAATGATGAAATTGAATTTTTACGCAAAACGGCGATTAAAAAAATAACAAATCAAGAAATACTTGCCGATATTGCGAATTACGGTAAATATATCGGAACATGTAGAAGTGCGGTTTACAAAATAACAGACCAAGCTTTATTAATCAATATTGCAAAAAATAATACGCATTCGGATTTACGTATTAATGCCGCTGTTAAACTTATAGACCATAAATTAGCTCAGGAAGTATATGCCGATATTGCGAAAAATAAAAATAGTGGAATTGAACGTAAAGAAGCGATTGAAAGATTAACCGACCAATCTGTACTTACCGATATTGCGAAAAATGATAAGTATTCGTATTATCGTATAGAGGCGGCTAGAAAACTTTATAACCAGAATTTATCACAAGTAATATATACCGACATTAGGATTTTTCATATGAACGCATAACGGCAGCTGATGAACTTTTAGATAAAAATTTCGCTGAAGAAGTATATATCGATATTGCGAAAAATGGAATGGATTCGTATGTTCGCGTAGAGGCTGTTAAAAGGATAACCAACCAAGTTATACTTGTTGATTTCGCATTAAATGATAAGAATTCGAAAGTTCGTATAGAGGCTATTTTAAATAATAACCTTATTGACCAAATCGTACTTACCGATATTACGAAAAACAATAAATATGGTGTTGAACGTATTATAGCACTTTATAAATTAAATAATAAATCTATTGCACAGGAAGTATTTATTGATTTTATAAAACAGGATAAAGAAATTAATGTTAATGCTTTAGAATTTGTTGTTGAAATGCTAACTGACCAAACAATTGAAAATATAACTGATACTACCTTTCTTGAAATTATCATGAGATTAAGTAAATCCGACAGCAGACGATTATTAGCGTTCGAAAAATTAAAAAGTATAATAAACAATCAGAACAATTTGAATATAATTACTGAAATTATTAACAGCGAAGGCGAAAAATATATTTATACAAAATATGGGTATAAGTTTATTGAAGGTGCGGGTAATCCGGATAAACCAGACCTTCATGGTTACAGCGATATGGTGCATTATATTGAAGAAAAAATAGACCTCCGTGAAACTGCCCGAAAAAGACTGTCTGAGCTAAAAAACAAAAGTTTCAAATAATAATATTACATATAAAAGACGCGGCAGTAAAAGCCGCGTCTTTTTTATCCCTACTCTACCACGGTATCAGCCTTTTTCAGCTTCGCCGTCTGCCGCTGTGCCATAACAAGCCTGTAGTAAACTCCTTTTTTTCGCATTAAGTCATCGTGCGTTCCTGTTTCGGCAAGCCTGCCCTTGTCAAGGACAATCAGCCTGTCAGCGCTTGAAAGGGTCGAAAGCCTGTGAGCAATCGCTATTACCGTCCTGCCCTTGATAAGCTTTCCGAGAGCCTCCTGAATCTGCTTTTCTGTCTGTGTGTCAAGCGAAGCGGTGGCTTCGTCAAGTATAATCACCTTAGGGTCATGAAGAATCGCCCTGGCAATGGCAATCCGCTGTCTTTCCCCGCCCGAAAGCGAATAGCCCTTTTCCCCTACCCTTGTGTTATAGCCGTCGGGCAGCCGGACGATAAAATCATGGGCGTTGGCAATTTTCGCAGCGTTTATGATTTCCTCAAAGCTTGCGTCCTGCTTTGCGTAACGGATATTATCATATACCGAACCGTCAAAAAGGAAAGTTTCCTGTAAAACAACCCCGATTTGATGCCGCAGACTGTCCTGTGAGATTTTACGGAGGTCATAACCGTCAATTTTTATAGTGCCCTGAGTGCAGTCGTAAAGCCTGAGAATAAGATTTATCATGGTGCTTTTTCCGACGCCCGAATGACCTACTATACCTACCATTTCACCGGCGTTTATTCTAAGCGATATATTTTTCAGAACGGGGTTATAAACCTTATACCCGAATGAAACGTCGTCGAAAACTATATCCCCTTTTATGTCTGTTTTTACGGCGTCAGGCAAATCGGATATATCTGTCCGTTCCTCCAGTATTTCAAAGACCCTTGAAGCGCTCACAGACGCGTCGGCAAGGATACGGGGTATATGTATAAGCCATTCCAGGGGACCGTAAAGCATACCGACATAAAACGTATACTGAACAAGCTCGCCTAAGGTCAGGGTATGCCCCAGAACCATTTCCCCGCCGAAATACAGAACCAGAAAATTGCCTATCGACATTAAGAACCACATTGACGGCATAGTAAGGTACCAGATTATATCGGCGTTCCTGACCGCCTTTGACCAGTTGAACGAAGCTGTTTTATATTTCTCAATTTCCTTTTGCTCGCTTCCGAAGGATTTTACAACCCTTATTCCGCTGAGTGTATCATGCAGAAAAGACGAATGCCTGTTTCTCATCCTCCAGACCCTGCCGTAACGTACGCTCATTACGTTAAAAAGCTTCACTGTGATAAAAAGCACCAGCGGCACGGGAAGTAAAACAAATAACGCCAGTCTCACATTAATGACAAACAGTATAACCGTAAGGATAATGAGCGAAAAGCATTTTACAATTGCGTCCTTGCCGTTTGCCGTTATAAAGTCCTGCAGTTTCATTGCGTCGTTAGAAATGCGGTTAATAAGCTCGCCTGCCGAACGCTTTGCAATCGACTTCATCGACAGCAGCTGTGCTTTTGTGAAAACCTCGTTGCGCAGGTCGCGACCGACATTCAGCGCAACCCTGTAGGACATCTTGAAATTAAACATATCAAAAAGCCATATAAGGGTATATATGATAATAACGCATGAGCAGAGCATTATAAAGGAGAGCCAGTTCTCATTTTTAGGGGTAATAAAATCATCAACGAGCGTTTTGTCGATATAAGGGCATATAATCCATAATATCTCGCTTCCTACAGTACATAGCAAAGCCAGAATAAACTGCAGCTTATACGGAGCCGCGCGTTTTATGAGCTTCAGCAGCATACTTGATTTCTTTGTGCAGAACGGGCATTCGGCAGCTCCGTAAAGCGGCATTCCGCACTTCAGGCAGGACGGTTCCTCCTCGCCTGTATCGGTAATGAGACTGCCGTATCTGTTATAGTATTCAAGTATTTTCGCCAGCTCCGCATACCTGATAAAATGGGTTTGGGTAAACGAGCAGATTGCGGTTGTTTCAAAAACGGGTTCGCCGTCTTTTTCGCTGATAATTTTTTTCCCGACAAACATGCTGCATCCGATAAGGCGCTCGCATTCATACTCGTCAAAACTTGAAATTTTATAGCTTTCTATTATTTCTCCGTTTATATAAACGAAGATTTCCGTTTCGGTGCATACAAGATGACCGTTGGTTCTTGAAGTGCTTTTATTGAGGTCAAACGGCAGGGAAAAAATAATACCTGCGTCATTTTCCTCCGCGGTTTTCGGCAGTGATATTTTCAAATTCATAATTACAGACTATGACCGTTTTTAAGCACGGTTCTCTCCTCTTCAAATATATCTGCTTTAAAATATTATATATTTTACCGGAACAGCTTCCGTCAGCCATGTATTGTTTTCGCTGATGAAAAACCGGCATCCGGCTTCATGCATGGCTTTTGCGTTAATTTTAAGTACGGTATTTTTACCGTGCCTTGCTCCGTAATCTGCGGCTAAGGGGTATTTTCCGGATAAATGGACATGGTTCCGGCATTGTTTTAACAATCCGTGACGTTTAATGCTTTCAATAAAACGTACGCCGGTGCCGTGGTAAAGAATATCGGGAGGAACAGCCGGGGCGGCTTTTACGTCAGCACTGACGGTATGACCGCCGTTCGCCCTGATTTTTGTTTTATCGGTATTGAAGCTGTAAAGGTTTTCGGTATCCGATAAAACGATTTCCTCCAGCAAGCGGATGTCAATCGGTTTTCCTTTACTGTTCATGGCATCGATAAGCTTTTTTACCTCTACCCAGCCGAAAGGGTCAATTTCAATGCCGATAATTTCCGGCTCGTGCCTTAATACCAAACATAAAATCCTTACAAGCTCAGCATTCCCGACCATGTATAAAACCTCCGGTTTACTAATTACTAACTACTATTCGCTAACTACTATATGAACATATCAATCAGATTCCTGCTTTTTTTATCCAGCTCNNGACATCGGCGCAGAAATACTTATTTCCGTCCGCGTCGTTGACATAAAGATAGTTATTGCGTATTATCTTAAAGTTTGTATACCAGTCGCCTATACAGATTGTCTTTCTTCCCGAGGTGCAGTCAGCTTCAACAAAGATATGCCCCATCATATTATCCCTTATTGATAATATCCTTGTAATCTCCGGCATATAATACTTGAATTCAAGGAATCCGGCAGCGGTTTTCCCCTGCTCTTCCGGCAGCTCTGAAATATCTTTTATAACGCCGATTTCCCGGAATTCCTTTTCGTCGTTCTCGTATGAAACGCTTATGTAGGAGGATTCCGTTTCAAAGGGAAGGAGCCTTGTCAGGTTAACCTTCTTATAAGTCTTGCCGTTACAGGCAAGTGTAAGGAAACCGCTTTCCTCCCTGGTGAATTCCAGTCCTGCCGGGTCTAAAATATTCAATTTGTCAACCTCGTACACATCTTCTGTGTGATTTATGGGATTAATTTTATTTTCTGAAATTTCCGTATTCAATTTAT
Organism: Ruminococcus sp. UBA946; assembly: GCA_002293295.1. Lineage (GTDB taxonomy): Bacteria > Bacillota > Clostridia > Oscillospirales > Ruminococcaceae > UBA946. Next base: position 5,697 of record DBCY01000042.1, read on the forward strand.
CAGCCCGCTTTCTTTATATATATGCAGTTACCGGTTTATCTTAACTTTTTTGAGAAATACAAATTCAAATCGTCGTCATTTATACAGTCCGCATATTGCTCGCATACCTTAGAACCGTACCATACCCCCGAACCGTCGGGAATATATCCGCGCTTTACATACATACGCTGTGCAGAACCGTATCCGCTGTGAAGACCAACGCCTAGATAAATGGTATCGCTGTGTTCCGCGGCAATTTTTTCTGCGGCGTCCATTAAGGCGGTTCCGATTCCCTTTTTGCGGAATTTTTCCAGCACCCCGAAATCGACTATTTCCGAATAACCCATGTTTGCGAAGGCTCCCCATTCTGAGTTAATATAAACATTGATATATCCGGCGACATTCCCCATGTATTCCGCGACAAGCGAAACCGCCTTGCCGTCAGACTGGTCTTTGAGCCTTGTTTCATATTTACCGGCTGTGGATTGCCAGCCCTGCATAATTTCTTCATCGCAGATAATCTGAGGGTCGGATTGTTTCATATTTCTTATTATAATATTATCATTCCGCCAGTAAACCATGGTCAAACTCCTCCCTTAAAAGCCCATAAATTAATCTGTCATAACGTCTGCCCGCAAAATACCTTGCCTTGCGTTCACATCCCTCAAGAATAAATCCGCATTTTTCAAGAACGCGCTGCGCGCCGGTATTAAATTCCTGCGTACTTGACGAGATACGTTCCAATCCAAGATAACAGAACCCATGATGTAAAATCGTTTTAACAGCATCCGTAGCGTAGCCTTTATTCCGGTATGATAGCTTTGTTAAGCCGCATCCCAGCGAGCAGGAACGGTTTTTCCAGTCAATATTCTGCAGAGCAATATCGCCTATTACAGTACCGTCGGGCAGAAAAATACCAAGCCTTATATGAACATTTCCCTGTAATTTCTGTATCTCATCAAACCATGCGTCTGAGTTTGCAGAAGATATTCCGATGGTAACCGGTTCGGAAGGTGACTCAAAATCATATTCCGTATCCTCCATTATTTTTTTGCAGTGTTCTTTTTCCAAAGGCGCAAGGTATATTGATTCACCGTTTAATTTTATCATAAATTTACAACCTCATAATATTATGGGACAAATCCTAATCCTGTATAAACTTCAAAGCCTCCGCCTGTAATTTATAAAGGTCAAAATACTTGCCCTTTCTGCGAATAAGCTCGTCATGGGTTCCGATTTCCTTCATCTCCCCGTTTTCAATAACGCAGAGCATATCGGCGTCGCGCAGGGTGGAAAGGCGGTGCGCGATTGAAATAATCGTCCTCCCCTGCTTAAGCATATCAATCGCCGCCTGGATTTTCCTCTCGGTTCGGGTGTCCATTGAAGCCGTAGCTTCGTCAAGAATCAGGATATTCGGCTTCTGGATAATAGCTCTCGCAATGGAAAGCCGCTGTTTTTCCCCTCCCGATAAATCAGCTCCCCCCTGACCGATTTTCGTGTTGTAGCCGTCGGTCAGCTTGGTTATGAATTCATGGGCGTTTGCCGATTTAGCCGCTTCTATTACTTCCTCCATAGTCGCTTCGGGACGGGCATACCTTATATTATCGGCAATAGTTCCGATAAAAAGATATGTCTCCTGCGAAACTATACCTATATTGTTCCGCAAATCGGAAAAAGGGATTTGTTTTATGGGAACGCCGTCGATTGTAATCTCGCCGTCCGAAACATCATAAAGACGGGCAATCAGGTTGATTATCGTGGATTTTCCGGCTCCTGTCTTTCCGACAATACCGAACATCTGACCGCTCCTGACATTAAAGGTAACATCCTTTAAGACAGGATGCCCCGCCTCATATGAAAAACATACCTTGTTAAACGAAATATCTCCTTTCATTTCCGTTACGGATACAGGTTCCGAAGGAACAAGCACAGTCGCTTTCGCATCAAGGATTTCAAACATCCGCGAGGCGGCGTCGGCGCACCTTGCCCACCTGTCGCCTATCCAGGAGAAAAAGTTGATTGGTTCATAGGACATATTCACAAATGCGTTCAATGCCGTGAACGCTCCGAATTCAAGGTTGCCCCTTATAACCATATACGCACCGACGCAGTATAATACCGCGCTTATGAGACGGCAAACAAACCACACAGCCGGCAGGGTATTGCTTAAACGTTCGTTTATTTTGCTGTCAATATCGAAAATTTCCTTGTTGCGTCCCTTATAGCGCTCTATTTCCTTATCCTCGCGCGCAAAGGACTTTACGACCCTCTGCCCGTTCATGGCGTCGGAAAGCACTGAATTTCCCGCTCGCATTGCGATATCAAGCTTGCGGTAGAGCTTGTTCTGTCTTCTGAAAAAGCTGTGTTCGATGAACATGACTATAAAAATCATAACCAGAACACCCAAGGACAGAACGGGGCTGATATATACCATAAGTATTGTTATGCCGGCAATTTTTGCTATGTTTGTCAGTCCGTAAGGAATAATATCGGTAAAAAAGTAGAACACATTGCTTGAATCCCTGTCAACCCTGAGCATAAGCGAACCGGTCTGCTTTGATGTGAAAAACTGAAGCGACAGCCTCTGCATCGAGGAGAAAATACTGGTTCTGAGCGTATGAGTTACCTTCGGCGCTATATAGGATATAAATATCCCCGAAGCAATTTTCAAAACGGTGCTTGCAAGGCTGAATCCCGCCATTATTATAACAATAAACCCTATCCTTCCGAAATATCTTCCGTTTGAATTGAGAACCTCGTCATAAAAAAGTTTAGTGCCGAAGTAGGGTGAAATAATGGCAAAAGCCCCGCTTAATCCGATACACAGAAGAATTATTGCCATTTCCTTCTTAAAATCCCTGAACATACCAAGCAATCGCTTCATAACTGAACGGCGGTCGACGCAGTTAGGGCAAACGGGACGGTTCGGGTCGGGGTATCTCTCAAGACATTTGGGACAATGGGTTTTTACCGCGTCCAGGCTGCTGTCGTCAATCGGTTCTCCTTTTTTCGTATGCATGAGCCGTTCGCAGAATTTTTCAGTTTTCCCGGCAAAGCCAAGTGAAAAGCGGGCAATACAAAAGTCATGTATGCTCTCGTCATTTCCGTCAGGTTCAATCATAAGCCTTGCGGTATACTGACCCCTGTCAACGTAAACGCGTTTAATATCCACAAGCTTATAATAACAATAATCATGCTTTTCAAATGCCGATGTTACCTTCAGCCTTTTTGTGCGCTTTGCGCTTTTATACTCTTCATAGCCTTTTATTATATGTAAGACGCCCGGCGTAAAGGTCAGGTATACATCCATATAACAACCTTCGCCGTCAAGGTCGGCTTTAACGCAGTATAAAAGCTCCTGCAGGGATACGCCGCATTTTATAAGCTCATCTTCCACAGGTTTGGGGATAATATCAAAATATTTCAAATAACCACTCCAATAATTGTTAAGAAATTAATATAATTTCTGCCAGTAATAAAAAACGCCTCCGACCGGTAAATCAGTCAAAGGCATGGTAATTTATCTCATATCATATCGAAGCTGAAATAATAAGATATATCAGCTTCCTTAAAATGAGGATAATCAGCCCTGGACAGTTTGACCGTCTGTTTTCTGTTATGCCCTGTCATTATAATTACCTCACTTTCTGTTATATTTAACATTCAACAAGGAATAGTATAATACATTTTTTCACAGTTGTCAATACCTAATTTTAATATATTCTGAATACTAAATAAATTACCCTATTAACCGGCTCTTGCTGACATTATAACATTTAATATATTAAACTGTCCGACTTTTTTATTAAATTTATGCAGGATTATATACGCGATATAAACGTTTGTCTAAAAGCAGACGGACTATATGATAAGCTTCAGGTAAATATAAATGTAAAAATTTCGTTAAATGTTCTACATGATATTAAATAAATTTGTACAAAATGCAAGTTGACACTTTAGGTAATTTGTATTAAAATAATATTAAGTAATCCGGTATTTGTAAAGGATTACATATTTTGTTTAGGAGAATAATGTAATGAAAAAATCAAAAATCATAGCTTCCCTTATCGCAGCCGCATTGGCTGTGTCAAATTCCGCAGCTTTGACAGTTTTTGCCGAGGATGTAAACCTCGACGGTACTTATAATGCCTACATAGGCGTTCAGTCAGCAAGCTTTACTTTCAGAAACGCCTATGACGACGCTACATACGGTTACGGAATTACCGCCGAAGACGGTACCGTATGGTTCGACCAGCTTACGGCTTGGGACAATAATAATGCGGCAGTAAATATTCCGACGACGTTCAACGACTGCGAAATCGCTGGAAACGGCTCCTATACCGTTTCAATGTCTGACTTTGACTTCGGTGAGGACGAAACATTCAACCTTCTTTATGTATCAACCGATATTCCTTTGAACGAAAATATTACGATAACCGATGTCAGCGTTAAAATGGACGGCAAAACGCTGCATACCTTTGACGAAGCCTTTATGGACCCCGATGCCACGGTCATGATGAAATGGCAGGTAATTAATATGTGGAACGGTGACCTTGGCGGAGCCGACGGTATGTTCGGATACATGATGCCGTCTGACAGCATTGAAATTTCCTTTACCGTAGCAGGCTTTAACTATGACAAGGCTGAGGAGGAAGTAACCGAAGCCGAAACTGCTCCCGCCGAGACGGAAGCTGAAGCCGAGGCTGAAACAACTGCCCCCGCCGAAGAGGAAACCGAAGACCTCACAACGTCGGATGTTATTACCGAAGCTGAAACCGAAGCGGATGCCGAGGCGATAGACGCGGATGCCGACCTTGATTCTTCTTCGGACAATACGGTTCTCTTTATTGTTATCGGAGTTGCCGCTGTCGCTGTAATATGCGTTATTGTTGCTGTTATATTAAAGAAAAAGAAATCCTGATTATAAGATAAAACAGATTAAAATTATTTACAGACTGCTACTTATTTATAATATAAAAAAGCGGCAGTCTGTATTTACTGTTTTTGAACGTGTTCATGGCGTATAAAAGTTTTATTTATTAAAGCCGTAATACGTCAGCAACTGGTAAAGCATCTTTATAAGACGCAGTATTACGCCTGTGCGGACACGTTCCGGTACTTTTAAGAAAGGGTGATATTTTTTATGGCAAAACAGAACAATACCGTATCTTCTTCGGGAACTGTTGCTGTTCCGGTAAAAAATTATAAAACGCCGAAATCCGCGTCTGAAAGAATATCGGATAAAATATACTGGTTTTTTCGCTGTATAATTGTCTTGAATGTGGTTGTAATTTTTCTGCCGCAGCTTAATCCCGCAAGATTAAGTGAAATGATAAATAAAAACCTCTCCCTTTTTTCATGCGGTGTATCATATTCATCCGTAATCGCAAACTGCGGACGTGCTTTAAGGATGGGCTGGGTTTCGGAAGATAATTTCAGGATGCTGAGCCTTTTTTCAGCTTTTATTGTTCTGGGGGCAGTGCTTGCCGCCGCCGGCGGGTGTATGTCGCTGGGAAATAATAAGCTGAAAAAAAGGGGACTTTTATTTACCGCCGCGGGCGGCGCCTTGGAGTTAGGCTCCCTTTTCGGATTATATCAGGTTTATCTGCAGTTCAAACAATCTCAAAGACCCGAAAGGGTATTGCCGATGCTTCCCGATACCTATTTATTATTCATAATACTGGGAGGAGCGCTTTTACTTTTATCGGTATTAAATTTTATTCTGGTTCCGAAGGGGAAGAAGGGCGATGTTATAAGCATCGAACCGAAATTTCAGCTTTTCCTTATGATGCTTCCGGTAATCGCACTGGCTTTTGTTTTCAGCTACCTGCCTTTATACGGCTGGAGATATGCTTTTTTTGACTATAAGTCGGGCGAAACCCTTTCTATGGACAAATTTATCGGTTTCAAGTGGTTCACTTCACTTTTCCAGAACAACGCGACAAAAAAGGATATTATAAGAGTTATGCAGAATACGCTTGCCATGAGCGGGCTGGGTATTCTGACAAGCTGGATTCCGCTGGCTTTCGCCGTCTTCCTTTCGGAAATAAAGAACATGCGGTTCAGGCGGTTTGTTCAGACATTTACCACAATCCCTAACTTTATCAGCTGGGTGCTTGTTTATGCCATCGCAATTGCGATTTTTTCCACCGACGGTTTTATAAATACTTTCATAAACAGCCTTGGAGGAAGCTCCGATACCAACTACCTCATGAGCAGCAGTCACGTATGGCTTAAAATGCTTGCCTGGGGAACATGGAAGGGCGTAGGATGGAGCGCAATTATCTATATCGCCGCCATTTCCGGAATCGACCAGAACCTTTACGAAGCCGCAACCGTGGACGGGGCAGGGCGTTTTCAGAAAATGCGGTATATTACAATTCCCGACCTGATACCGACATACTGCGTGCTTCTGCTTATGTCAATCGCAAATATACTCTCAAACGGTATGGAGCAGTATCTGGTATTTTCAAACGCCATGAACATGAGTGATATTCAGGTGCTTGACCTTTATGTATACAATCTCGGTATCGAGAACGGTCTGATTCCCCTTTCAACTGTAATCGGTATGGTTAAATCCATTATAAGCGTTATTCTTCTCTTCAGCGCGAACGGCATATCAAAGCTCGTCCGCGGTGAAAGTATTGTGTAGGGAGGGTCTGTATAATGGAAAAGAACAATCAAATGAGCCGTACTGCATTAAGGGAAGAAAAGAAATATTTCAGGGAACATAAAACCGTAATGAAACTTAGCGGCAGTGATATTATTTTCAGTATTCTGAACTACACCTTCTTCGCTCTGTTTACTTTAAGCTGCCTGTTTCCCTTTTATTATATTTTCATTAACACCATTTCCGACCCGGAGCTGGTCACAAAGGGTGCGATTACGCTTATCCCCCGGCAGCTGACGATTGATAACTACATTAATATGGGCAAGGTTGACGATTTATGGACGTCTGTTTTTATAACGTCACTCAGAACCGTGATAGGCACTTCCCTGATGGTGTTCACCTCGGCGCTTGCCGGTTACCTCGTTACCAAGAATGAGATGTGGAATAAAAAATTCTGGTACCGTTTCCTGGTTATTACCATGTACTTTAACACGGGTCTTATACCCTGGTACCTGAACATGGCTATGCTCGGTATAACCGACAGCTTTGCCTCCTATATCATTCCGGCTATCGTAGCGCCCTATAATATTATACTGGTTAAGACCTATATCGAGTCAATCCCGTCGGAAATTGAAGAAAGCGCATATATAGACGGGGCAAGCTACTGGATGATTTTCAGGAAAATCATCTGGCCGCTGAGCAAGCCCATACTGGCGACAATCGCTATTTTCGGAGCGGTCGGACACTGGAATTCGCTTCAGGATTCGCTTATTCTCAACCAGAATTCCCCCGAACTCTATACACTGCAGCACAGGCTTTATATTTACCTCAACCAAAGCTCAAACCTTGGAGCCCTGGTATCATCGGGAACAAGCGGCGCGGATTCCGCTTCGATAGCGGGCATAATAAATACTAAGATTATACAGTATACTATTTCAATGGTTACTATAATCCCGATTTTGTGCGTATACCCTTTCATGCAGAGGTATTTCGAAAAGGGGCTTATGCTCGGGGCTGTAAAGGGTTAAGACTGGGAATTTAAGAAAAATACATAATTATATATATAATTTTAAGGAGGATATTTAATGAAACTGAAAAAACTTACCGCGGGGTTTCTTACCGCCGCAATGCTTGCTTCATTTGCCGCCTGTGACACCGGTTCCGGTTCAACGGCTGAAAACACCGGCACAGACGGCGCCGATAACACCGGGGATGCCGTAACGGCTGAGGTTACTTCGGCTAAGCCTGATGAAACTGTCCAGCTTACCGTTTACAGCCAGCTTGCCAACTACTCCGGCAAGTTTACGGGATGGTTCGCCGAAATTTTAAAGCAGAAATTCAATGTGGAAATAACGATTATTCCCGACCCGGACGGAACATTTGATACCCGTATGGAATCAGGCAATTTAGGCGACATTGTTATTTTCGGTTCAAACGGTGACGAGTATAAACGCGCCGTTACCGAAGGAATGCTGTTTGACTGGAACGAGGATGATATTTTAAGCGATTACGGTCCTTATATTAAGGAAAATATGCCGTATGCCATTGAAAACAACGCGGTTATGAACGAAGGCATAAACGGAGAGAAAACCGTTTACGGCTTCGGGCATAACGTTGCGACATCCACAGAGGACCATGAAACTTTCTTCTATACATGGGACTTGCGCTGGGACCTTTATAAGCAGCTCGGTTATCCCGAAATCAATAATATCGATGATTTATATAATATTTTTGTTCAGATGAAGGAAATAAACCCGACCGACGATAACGGCGGCGAAACTTATGCGGCTTCACTCTGGCCCGACTGGGACGGAAATATGGTAATGTATGTAAAATCCTTCGCTACGGCATACTGGGGTTTTGACGAACTCGGTTTCGGATTATACGATGTCGAGGACGGGACATACCACCATTTTAACGAAGAGAACGGACCGTATCTTAACAGCCTTAAATTCTTCAACAGGCTTTTCCAGGCTGACCTTCTTGACCCCAACTCAATGACCCAGACCTTTGCTGAAATGAGCGAAAAGGTTACGGCAGGCGGCACTTTCTTCTCAATTTTCAACTATTCGGGAAGTATTCCGTACAATACAGAAGAGCATACCGCCGAAGGCAAGTATATGTATACGGTTACCCCGAACGACGCAACCCCGATTGCTTACGGCATGAACGTTCTGGGAGGAAACAGAATCTGGACTATCGGCGCCAATACCGAATATCCTGAGCTTTGCATGGAAATACTGAATTATATTTCAACCCCGGAAGGCTGTATGACCTATAACTACGGTCCGAGAGGTCTTACCTGGGATTATGATGAAAACAACAACGCATACCTCACAGAATTCGGCGAAACAGCACATGCCGATAAGAAAAACACGAATATGCCCGCGGAATGGGGCGGCGGAACCTATGACAACGGTTCGTTCCAGGTTAATAACACTACCTGGTCTATCGACGCTTCTAACCCCGATTCAAACGGTGAAACATATAATAAAGACAACTGGAAAAGCAGACGTACGGGAGCAACCAGTGATATTCAGCAGGACTGGATGGATTTCACAGGATTCTACAATTCTGAGGAATACCTGAACAGCAAGCCTTTTAAAGTAGCGCTGGCGACTCCTTATTCCGAAACATCCAGGTCTGACGACCTTAAAATCATCTGGCAGCAGGTTGCCGAATGCATTAAAAATTATTCCTGGCAGGCTGTTTACGCTGAAAATGACGCCGAATATGACAGGATTGTCAGCGAAATGATAGCTCAGTGCAATGAATATGACCCTGACGGTCAGTGCCTGCAATGGTGCCTTGATGAAGCGGCTTACAGAAGCTCGCTTGAAGAAGCGGTAAGATAACAAATAACCATATCAAATAAATGAGGTTTATCGGGATGATATAGAGATTATACACTGTAATGTATCATCCCGGTATCCCTGTTTTATTTGCTGTAACGGGATTTATTACTTTTCCGAACGGAGATAAAAATGGCTGGATTTTTCAGTACCGACAGTAAAATATACAAGTTCATGTGCAAGCTTACGGATACATTGAAGCTGAATTTTTTATGGCTCCTGTTCAGTCTTCCTATTATAACAGTGGGTGTATCAACTATTGCCGCTTTTTATGTCGGCATGAAAATGGCTGAGGATAACGAAGGCCACATCGGAGCTGAATTTTTAAAGGCTTTCAAAGAAAATATCAGACAGGGCATACCTATGTCTTTTATTTTAATTATCAGTATATGGGCTGTGTACCTTGATTTTCAGATTTTCAGCGCGGCTGAGGAAAACGGGGTTGTTTTCCTTATTATAGGTATTATTTCGGCATATATACTTACGTTCGCGCTGCTTTATTCATTCCCTCTTCTCGCCCGTTATGAGAACAGTATTATAAACACGCTCAAGAATTCATTCAGAATCAGCATGAGGTATTTCCTGCGTTCCGTTTTTTTATTGATTTTAGTGGCAATTGAAATTGTTATTATTATGTGGAATTTAACTACTCTGCTTGCGGGATTATTAATAGGTCCGGCTTTTATTATACTTACAATAAGCGGACCTGCAATTTCTCTCTTCAGACGTATTGACAAGAGTAGCGATGATGTGGTATAATGTTTATGCAATATGAAAAAAGGGGCATTAGCGCAGATGGGAGCGCGTTTGACTGGCAGTCAAGAGGTCAGGGGTTCGATCCCCCTATGCTCCACCAAACAGCTTGAAACCCGCCTAAATAGGCGGGTTTATTTTTATATCCCCGAATATTTCACGAATTTATATAAAATTTGTACCGCTTGGAACACTTTACAAGGGTATAAATACGAATATATCACTCATGCCATGCTAATACTAATCCGCGATTAAAGTATATTCCAGACAACGGATAATATCCTGTGTATATCGCGGTTATTTTTATTTTTTATAAATCCATTTTGTTAAGATTATCCCAGTCTATATTTTCTGATGAGATATACCCGCTTTTTTCAGCTTCTTCAGCTTCTTTTTTTTCCGAGGCGGTGACTTTTGTATAATCAGGGTCCCAAGCTAAAACTATGTTCAACACACATTTTATATCCGGTAATACTATAATCCTTGACTTTCAGGCTTTAACTATGTATAATTATATTAAAGCCTGTTACTTAAAACAGTTAAACCGAGCAATGATTGTAAAAAAGGCGGTGAAAATACCATACTTTAATTTATACGGATATTCGCGGGCTTTACGGTATGGTTATAATAATGAATAAACTATTTAAAACAATAATCAGTGTTTTCCTATCCTTTTTACTTTTTTCATTCGGCGCGGGAGCTGAAAAACTGCCTGAACAAAAAGGAAATGAATTTATACATGTAAAGGGAAATAAAATTTATGACCGTGATAACAATGAATTTATGCTTAAGGGGATTTCTTTAGGGAACAGCGTATGGGGAAACCTATCTTTGCCGAACAGGAAACATCATACGGAGGAATCCTACAAAGAGCTTTCGGAGCTTGGCTTTAACTCCGTACGTTTTTACATGAATTATAAATTATTTGAAGATGACAGCCAGCCTTATAAATATAAGCAAAGCGGCTTTGACTGGCTGGATTTGAATATTCGGTGGGCAAAAAAGCATAATATCGGTCTTATTCTGAATATGCACGTTCCTCAGGGAGGTTATCAGTCGCAGGGCGACGGAATGGATTTATGGACTCAGGTTAAAAATCAAAACCGGCTTAGCGCGTTATGGAAAGAAATTGCAGAGCGTTATGAAAACGAACCGGCAGTTATCGGTTACAGTCTTATTAACGAACCGAGTATTCCTTTGAAAAACACCGTGAAGGAAAGCGTTAATGCGTTTAATGATTACATAAGTAGACTGGTAAAAACAATTAGGTCTGCTGACAAAAATCATATACTTTTTATTGAGAGACCCTTAATGGTCAAAAATACCGAAACCGGAGAAAGGTTATACGGTGAACCGGGTGAACTCAGTCATTTCCTGGTTGACGATGATAATACCGTATATGAATACCATGATTATTCACCTTTTTCATATACACATCAGAATCTTGAATTTGCGGATACAAAGGGTATTGTCAAATACTATCCTTCCGATGAAATAATAAGCTTTGTCAATGAAAACACCGTATGGCTCGGAGCTCAGACGGCGGTTGAAACAGGCAGTGAAGAGAACGGCTGGGTATATTGTGAAAGCAAGCCTGTTACAAGGACACAAAAATATAATTTAGGGGCAGTATCCTGTCAGGTTCTTAATTCCGGGGAATCCGGAACGGCATATTTTGACAGGATTACAATAACTGAATATGATAATAAAGGTAATGTCACAGAAATAATTACAGCCGGTTATAACGATAAACCTGATTTCTGGTTCTGGTCGAGCAACGGTTCAGGCAGCTACGGTCATACTGATACTGAAAGCTATAGCGGAGAAGGTTCTTTATTCATAAAAGGCGTTACCGGGGATTCCAACTTTGCGGGTAAAACCTTCGAGCTGAAGGAAGGCTGTGAATATACGGTTTCCGCTTGGGTCAAGCAGGAAAATTGCCTGGACTGGACGAAAGCCGTTCCCCGTATTGATTTTATCAAAGGTTCTGACATCCAATCGGTTAACAGGGATTATCTCGAAGCTAATATGAAAAAGAACATTGAATTCGGTATAAAAAACAACGTTCCGGTTTATCTGGGGGAATTCGGCGTAAACAATGAAGCGTTTATTTATGAAAGGGGCGCCCCGGATTTCATAACGGATATGATTGAACTCTGCAAAGAGTACGGCGTCCATTTCAATTATCATACCTATCATGAGCAAACCTTCGGTCTTTACATGAATTCGGATTTTGAACTCCCGGGAAATAAAAATACAAAGCTTGCTGAAATTTTCAAAGAAAAACTATAATTAATGAAAGGCGTTTTAATATGAAAGATAATCCGATTATTGCTAAAATGACTTCTGAAATCGTTAAAATCTGTTCCCCGTTTCAGATTTATCTGGTATCCTTTAAGCTGAACTCAAAGGGTGAGCTTACCGCATTTAAAGTTTGTATTATAACCGGGGATTCATATGATATAGTAAAGCTTGAATCTGATATACTTCTGAGTACGGACTGCCCTGTGCCGTGTGATATTATAATGTACCATATAAGCGAATGGAACAACTCCCTGGAGGATGACTGCACATTTGCATACAGGGTGGAAAATGCGGGGGAATTGCTGTATGAGCAGGAGTAGCGGGCGTAAAACCGACAGCAAGCGTTATTTTGACTGGCTTTATTATTCATATGAGGATTTGCTTGCCGCACGATTGCTAATTAACGACAAAAGGCTTTGCGAGGCTGTAATTTTCCATTGCCAGCAGGCTATTGAAAAGGCTTTGAAGGGTTTTATGCTCTTGAAGCAGCATAAGCTGTACGACGGTCACAACATCACATGGCTTTGCAAGCAGGCAGCTTTAATAGACGGCTGCTTTACCGAATGGATACCTAAAACCACCGAGCTTAACAGATTTTACATAGAAACCCGATATCCGGCTGATATTCACTTTGAAATCACCGGGGAATATGCCACCGCAACCCTTTCGTATACCGAGGATTTTATTACACTTGTATGCAGTCTGACTAAGTTTGACTATAAAAGCTACCATAAACGTATACGCAAGTGAGCGCGAACGCTTTTGGAATTATTAGCGTAATTATTAATTTTTTAAAAACACTTGCAATTTATATTAATATGTGATAAAATAGTAATGTTATCTTTGTAATTTCGATTTTATTTAAAGGAGGTGCAGTCCCATGGCAAAATGTGACGTTTGCGGAAAGGGTGTTACTTTCGGTATTAAGGTTTCTCACTCTCATCACCGTACCAACAGGAAATGGAAACCGAATGTTAAGCGTGTAAAAGCTGTTGTTGACGGTACTCCTAAGCATATTCATGTATGCACAAGGTGTATGCGTTCCGGTAAAATTACCCGTGCTGTATAATTTTGTTATATTAAAATAAAAAGAGACGCTGAAAGCGTCTCTTTTTATTTTAATTGAGTTTTAATATGTGAAATTGGTGCTGTCAGTCAAGCTTAAGGACAGCCATAAAGGCTTCCTGCGGAACCTCCACAGTTCCCAGCTGACGCATACGCTTCTTGCCTTCCTTTTGTTTTTCAAGAAGCTTTTTCTTACGCGTAATATCGCCGCCGTAGCATTTGGCGAGAACATCCTTGCGCATCGCCTTAACGGTTTCGCGCGCTATTATTTTTCCGCCTATGGCGGCTTGAATAGGAACCTCAAACATCTGACGGGGGATGTTGTCCTTTAATTTTTCAGCTATCCTGCGCGCCCTGCCGTAGGCGTTGTCGGCATGGACAATAAATGACAGTGCGTCAACCGTTTCGCCGTTAAGCAGTATGTCAAGCTTAACCAGCTTTGACTGAACATATCCCGTAAGCTCGTAATCAAAGGAAGCATATCCCCTGGTACGGGATTTTAAAGCGTCAAAGAAATCATATATAATTTCATTCAGCGGGAGCTCATAATGGATTTCAACCCGTGATTCCTCTATATATTTCATATCCCTGAAAACCCCGCGGCGTTCCTGACAAAGCTCCATTATGTTGCCGACATAATCAGAGGGAGAAAGCACGGTCGCCTTAACCATCGGTTCCTCTGCGGATGAAATCACAGCCGGGTCGGGGTAATTGGTCGGATTGTCGATATAAATTGTTTCCCCGTCAGTTAAATTAACCTTATATATAACCGAAGGAGTGGTGGTAATCAGGTCAAGGTTAAATTCGCGCTCAAGACGCTCCTGAATAATTTCAAGATGAAGAAGCCCCAGAAATCCGCACCGGAATCCGAATCCCAGCGCAACTGAGGTTTCAGGTTCAAAGGACAGGGAAGCGTCGTTAAGCTTAAGCTTGTCAAGCGCGTCGCGCAAATCGCTGTAATGCGCTCCGTCTGCGGGATATATACCGCAGAAAACCATCGGGTTTACTTCCCGGTAACCGGGCAATGCCTCTTCGCACGGGTTACCGGCGTCCGTAACGGTATCGCCTACTTTAGTGTCCCCTATTGACTTAATGGAAGCTGTTATATACCCGACCTCTCCCGCCTGTAAAATTCCCGTGTTAAAAAGCTCCGTGGCTCCCATATAACCTGTTTCAACGACGGTAAATTCGGCGTTAGCGGACATCAGCCTGATTATCTGCCCTGTTCTGACGCAGCCGTCCTTAACACGGACATAAATGATAACGCCCTTATAGCTGTCATAATAGCAGTCGAAAATCAAAGCTTTGAGAGGAGCGTCAGCGTCTCCTTTCGGCGCTGGGATATTTTTAACCACAGCTTCAAGAACCTGCTCGATGTTTACTCCCGTTTTTGCGGAAATACGCGGAGAATCCATTGCGGGGATTCCGATAATATTTTCAATTTCACCGCATACCCTGTCGCAGTCGGCGGAGGGTAAGTCAATTTTATTGATAACCGGCATAACCTCAAGGTCGTTTTCAATGGCTAAATAAGTGTTGGCAAGCGTTTGCGCTTCAATACCCTGTGATGCGTCCACCACAAGCACCGCGCCCTCGCAGGCAACAAGCGAACGCGATACCTCATAATTAAAGTCGACATGACCGGGGGTATCTATCAGGTTGAAAACATATTCCTCGCCGTCAGCGGAATTGTATGTCAGATGAACCGCCCGCGCTTTTATTGTTATACCGCGTTCGCGTTCAATATCCATATTGTCGAGAAGCTGTTCCTCCATATCGCGTTTTGCAACAGTAGAGGTCAGCTCAAGAATCCGGTCAGCCAGCGTTGACTTGCCATGGTCAATATGGGCTATTATACAAAAATTACGGATATTCTCCCGTTTATACGCCAAATTAACACTTCCTTTTTTGCTTAATAGCTCCGTTCTTTTCTTCAGGAAAAATACTGCATATAATCAGGATAAAAGTATTCAACCTGTTTCGAATAAGCGTCCTGAGCGCTCCGGCAGGTATCCAGCAGGAATCCCCGCTCATTAGTCCACTCTTTCAGTCCCCTGTAATAAAACAGTTTATGATTATGGTTAATTATAAACGGCATTATTCCATGAACAAGACATTCCCTGAACATAATAATTCTTCCGACACGGCCGTTTCCGTCCTGGAAGGGGTGTATAGCTTCAAACTTCTCATGAAAACCGATAATATCTTCGAAGGCAATTATTTTTTTGCGTGCATAATCTTCTAACAGTTTATTGACGGCTTTTGCGACGCCTGATGGCGGAGTTGTCTTTATATTACCCACAAAATTAGGACGGGTCTTATAGCCGCCTGTTTTAAACCAGTCTTTACGGGAATCCGAAGTACCCGATTTAAGTATCCGATGAAATTCCTTCAGCAGATTTTCGGTCAGCGGTTCGCCGGCGTTACGGAGCATATAATCAAAACAGGAAAAATGATTTACAGTTTCAATAATATCATCCACATTTGCGGTTTCCCCGGTTTCAAAACCGATTGTGTTTGTTTCAAAAATATACCTCGTCTGGTCTTCCGAAAGACGGCTGCCTTCAATTCTGTTTGAATTATAAGCGAGATTAATCTGTGTCTGATGATATAATCCGCCTTTAAGCTTTATATCCATTTCTTCATGTAACGCTTCCAGCAGAGTTTCCGGCATTTTATGCTCCTTTTTGGTTTATTACTGCGGCATAAATTATATAATCATATCCTGCTTATTCCGCTGTATTTACTATAGCCTTTACTAAATCCTCATAATACCATTTAAGGTTCCTGCGGTCTAAAAGCCCGAAACCCTCACCGCCGCTCGGCAGGCTGTTTGAATTATTATCCCATAATACTACGGGTATGCTGTATTTATTAGCCGTTTCAATATAATATTCGGCGGCTTCAACCCTTTCTTTTTCGTTATCCTTGTTAATCCAGCCGCATTCTCCTATTATAACGGGTATTCCTTTGGATATAAAATTACTGTTAAGCGTATTGAAAAACGAAGTAATATCATTTTTTCCGCTGCCGTCCAGCTCCTTAACGGAAGAATCCCGGTTCAAAGCCATATTATACGGAGCATAGGAGTGGACGGAAATTATC
The DNA here is from genome assembly GCA_002293295.1 of Ruminococcus sp. UBA946. Classification (GTDB taxonomy): domain Bacteria; phylum Bacillota; class Clostridia; order Oscillospirales; family Ruminococcaceae; genus UBA946. The sequence goes on from DBCY01000042.1 coordinate 22,365, forward strand.
AGCCTGTTATCTTCGGGTATATTAAAACCGCTTAAAGCCCCGCTGCTTGCCGCATAGGGGGGTATCATCAGATAACGCGTACTGTTTTTTCCGCCTGACGCTCTGACAGTATCAATAAAAGCCTTGTTTAAATTATTAACCACCCTCCTTTCTTCCTCCGTTCCGCCCTGCCATTCCCTTGCGGAACCTACTGTTCTGGGTTCGTTCATACTTTCAAATATTAAATATTCGTCATAATTATTAAAACACTCAGCAATTTGCTTCCATAATGTAATAAACCTTTTTGTTGTTGCAGCCTCATCATTTTCCGTAAGCTTAATCCATTCAGTATCGTGATGTGAATTCAGTATGACATAAAAACCGTTATTATATGCGTAATCAACCACTTCCTTAACTCTGGAAAGCCAAGCCTGTTCAATTTTCCCGCTTGAATCCATATGCCCGCCCCATGATACGGGGATTCTTACAGCGTCGAACCCTGCCTTCTTCACTTCGTCAAACATCTCTTTCGTTGTTTTGGGGTTTTTCCAGTATGTTTCAGCGTTTACCCCTCTTATACCGGTCGAATCAAGGGTATTGCCCAGATTCCAGCCTACCTTAATTTTCTTTACAAATTCCATAGAATCCTTTGCTGAACTGATACCGGGTTTTTGCACGGGTTTATCAGCTTCCTTTATTTCAGCCTTTTGTGCCGGCTTTGTATTATCAGTCTTTTTTACCGGAGTTGTATTTATGTTAGCAGAAGGGGTTGCGGTTTTGTCATCCTTTACCGTTACCCTGCACAAAGCGGAATATGATGACATATCCCTGAACTTAACCGTAACTTTTACAGTCGCCGTTCCTGCCTTTAAAGCGGTTATTTTTCCTTTACCGAGAACCTTTACGATATTTTTATTGCTGGTTGCCCAAGTCAGCTTATAATTCTGTTCGCCCTTAACGGAATAGTTAAGCTGATAGGTTTTGCCTGCCGTTACGGATACTGATTCCTTATCGAATTTTATTGCAGCTTCGTCCGCCGATAAATTCAACGGAAACAATGTGACTATGAAACACATTATCAATATAAGCGCCGGTATTTTTTTTATTTTCATTTAGTAAACCTTCCTTTGAATAATTATAACATTGATTATACCATAATTCTTAAGATATTTCAACTGGTTAATGCAATATAAAACAATATTTTTAAAAAATGCTGACAAATATGCAATTATATGTTATAATATTTATTAGTTTTAATTGCGGGGTGATTTCCATAGCTTTAAATACAAAAAGGAAAAAATGGAGCCGGCTTGACAACGCCGCAAAAATCTTTCCTTCCACAAGCGAGAAAACCGATACCAGGGTTTTCCGTTTTGCATGTGAGTTATACAATGATATTAACCCGTCTCTTCTGCAGGCAGCCGTAGATGAAGCGGTTAAGGTTTTTCCCGATTACCTGTGTATTATGAAAAAAGGGCTTTTCTGGTATTATCTGGAGCAGACCGATACAAAACCCGTTGTCTGCGCCGAAGATAAACCGGTCTGCTATTCAATGTATGAAAACAGCCACGAAAACCTGCTTTTCGAAGTTTCCTATTATAAAAGCAGGATTAACCTTGAAATATACCATGTGCTTTCAGACGGAACGGGAGCTGTGCTGTTCCTGAAATCAATTATATGCAATTATATTGCGCTGTGCAATCCGGATGGATTTAAAGATAAGACGCCTGATTTTGATACAGGTCAGTCCGTTTCAAAGAAATCCGCCGACGGCTTCAGAAAGTATTATACCAAGCCGGAAAAAGCATATAAACCCAGGCAAAAAAAGGCTTACCGTCTTAAAGGATTTAAAGTTGACGACAATATCCTGAATGCAACCGAAGTTGTCATGCCGGTAAAAGCCGCTGTTGACGCGGCGCATAAATATAAAACCACTCTGACGGTCTTCCTTACCGCAGTTTTTATTGATTCAATCCATAAGGAAATGTCCGTTTCGGACGAAAAATTCCCGCTGGTTACAATGGTTCCGGTGAACCTACGCAATTTTTTTCCCTCGGATACGACTAAAAACTTTTTCGGCATGATTTCCGTTATATATGATTTCAGTTCCTGTGACGGAAGCTTTGAAGACATTATAATGTCTGTAAGCAGGCAGTTCGCGGAACAGCTTACCAAAGAAAAGCTCAGTATCCGCATGAACAGGCTGGCTGCCCTTGAGCATAACCCGTTTATTAAAATTGCTCCCCTTCCCATTAAAAACCTGGCTCTTAAAATTGCCCGGAATATAACTTTACGCCATGAAACCGTTGTTATATCGAATGTCGGAAAAATCATAGTCCCGGAGGAGTTTGAGCCTTATATCAGGCATTTCAGCGTTTTCGCAAGCACGCTTAAGCTTCAGCTCTGCATATGCTCATACATGGACAAGCTTTCGCTGGGGTTTACCTCCGCTTTTGAAAACACCGCCGTCCAGCAGAATTTCATAAGGTTTTTAACTGCCCTTGGCATTGAGGCTTCGGTCAGGTGCAATAAATTCTTTGCCGATACTGACTATTATATGGAAAATGGTGGTTCTATATAATGTCTGCTGAACAATTGAAAAATGCCGTCGCTATGCGAC
>DBCY01000063.1 GCA_002293295.1 Ruminococcus sp. UBA946
ATGTTGCGCAGGTTAAACTCATAGTGCTTTAGCTCCTGTAATTTGCTGTGATAATCCGTCCTGAGCTTTGTAGTCATTTTGTTAAGGAATTCGCTCCTGCCGAACAGATACTCCCAGTATTTATACCGGACCTGATTCAGATAGCCGTTCAGTAAGTCTTTTTCATAATCTGAATTAGATAGCTTTAATTCAAGAATAATGCTGTTGTATTTTCCAGTAAAGGAATTAACGCATTTCGGCATAAACGCCTTAAACTCACGGATAAGCTTAACTCCGGCGGCGGTTTCGGCTTGGTACTGCAGGGTAATGGCGTGTAAAAAGCTGTCGAGTGTGGTGGTTAATTCCGTGTCCTCGCTTTGTACCTCTGCGACTTTAAGGGCTTTTTCAAGGTTCTTTAAGATGTCGCTGTCCTCATAGTTAATGGGGATATTAACATAAACCAAAGCAATTTCTACCCCGGTAGGGCGGTCGGATGAAACAAAGGCGTTTTCTATGTACTCAACCGAAGCGTTATGCTTTTCAAGCCGTTTCACCAAATCGGCGCGGATAAGCGTATAAGGGTTTTTCAGGGTTTCGGCATTCAACAGGCAGACTATCTGACCGCCGTTCTTCTGCATATCAAGAGCTTTAAGCAAATGCCTGTCGCCGTTGGAAAATGGCGGGTTCATGATAATAAGGTCGTACCGCTTGTATGTATGGAAGCTGAGGAAGTCGTCATAAACAACCCGTATTTCTTTACGTTTAAGGATTGCCTGTAAATCCTCGTCAATCTCTATTGCGTCGATTGCTGAGAAATCAGGGTCTTTGCTGTACCGGTAATTGTTAGCCGCCATCCTTCGAGCAATGGCGGTGATTAAGTTGCCGTCCCCGGCGCTTGGCTCCAAAACAGTTGAAATACTGTCAATGTCAATCTTGTAAACCATTTTCTCGGCAAGCCTTTCCGGGGTCGGGTAGTATTCCTTAGGGAGTTTCATCTATCAAGCACCTCCTACAGTGTAAGCCGCTTCATATAAGCGTTTCTGTGCTGTTTCATAATGTTGCTGTAATAGTTCAATACCTATGTACCGTCTGCCAGTCAGGAGGGCGGCTACACACGTAGTGCCACTTCCTGTAAACGGGTCAAGTATAAGGTCGTTCGGTCGTGTTGTTACCTCAATTAACCGGCGCATGAGGTCAAGGGGTTTCTCGTTGGGATGAAGAAGTTTTAAACCGTTAGTTCTTTGGCTTTGCATAATATCGTCTGGTCTGCTGTTCGGAAAGGTATAAGAACCTTTTACCGCAAAAATGCAGGTTTCATAGCGCGGAGCGAAACTGCCTTTCAGGTCGCCCATACCGTGAACAGTTTTATCCCACACCACAACCGACTTAACTGTAAAGCCAGCGATTTTCATAGCGTCAATAAATATCTGTTGAACGTCCCACCGTGAGAAACAGAGGACACCCCCCCCATCAACCAGCACACGAAAAGCATCATATAGCCACCAAATAAAAGGGCTTTTATCATTTGCGATTTTAGGCTTTTTAGTATCAGGGTCTTTTGCCCGGTTGCTTTGATAATCAATTCCATACGGAGGGTCGGTTATAATGAAGTCAACTGTACCGGGTTCCATATGACGAAGAACAGTAAGCGCATCGCCGTTTATAAGAACGCTAGGTATCATTTTTTACTCCCCCTCCGTTTTGGTATGTAACCGTTGCTAAAACGTTCCTCAAGGTCAAACACACTTTTATTGATACCTTTCATGGGACGGTCTGTGCGGCTTTGTAAGTTTTTCAACCGCTCCCAGTATTCCGGTAAGTACCGCCATATGTTATAAAGCTCCCAAAGGTTTTTATTAGCACAGCACCAGCATGAAACTCGGTCTAAAAGGTCATATAACCGATACCCTTTTTCTAACCACTCAAACCCTGCGAAGTAACAACCCTTTAAAGCGGTTTCTTCGGTTACTCCCCATACAGCGAGGGGATATTGTTTGTAGGATTTATGTTCTTTAGCAAGTCGGGCAGTTTCGTCAGCCGCTATACCGATATAAACTACGGCATCGTGGTATTCAGCATATCTATCAAGAGCTTTTAATTTATCTGTAGTTCCCCACCGGCAACGACCGCCGCACCATGAATACCCATAATGAAAGCCATTTAAACGCCCGTTTACAGGTTTATCGAACATTTTGTAGAGAAAGTCATAATCCGGGGACAGTTCAATATATTTAATTCCATGTTCTTCAAGGAGGGGTTGTACAGCGTCGCGTATGTCATAGACCGCTTGAAATTCCATACCCGTATCATAGAACACTACCTCATCAAGCGGTGCGCCGGTTTCAATAAGCCGGAGGAGCATATACAGGCTGTCTTTGCCAAAGCTGACTGATGCAATATACTTCATGGTTGAACTAATCCTTTCTGAAAAATTCACCTATCCAGCCGTCCGCACCAAGCGGCAGGTCAGCCGCCCACGGTATCGGCTCGGACATAATTTTTACAACTCTGTCAAGGTCTGCGGCTTTACTGTCTATATCAATAACTACCTCATCGTGGACGTGGAATACAACCGGCAGCCCCGCACCTTCAAGGCGCTCTACCGCGCAGGATAAACAGTCGCGGGCTATTGCCTGTACAACGTTTTCCACAAGCTTCCCTCCATAGGTTTCAACGGCTCCCCACTGTTTTGTAGATTGCTCCATACCCATATAAGCGATTGACGGTTTACCCCACTTGTTCGCGACTATCGAAGGTTTAACATAGTAAAGCTTTCGCCCGGAAGGTAAAAGGATTGTCATATAATCGGTTCCTGAATTATAGTCGTATTCGTGCGATAGCATAACGCATCCCACTCCAACGCTGCCGCCCTCTGCAACCACTTTAATGGCAGCGCTGTCCATTGCATACCATAAATCGCGGATACGTTTATTTGACTCCCGCCAGCGATGTACAAGGTCTAATAGTTCTTCATCCGGCACGTTGTCAAGCTGATGCCCCGAGTCCATTTTTCTCATGGCGCCAACACTGCCTTGATAACCTAAAGCGAGTTCAGCGACCTTGCCCTTTTGCCGGAGTGCGTATTCAGGCTGTCCCTTAACGATTTTTTCAATGGGTACGCCGAACATTTGAGACGCCGAAGCTTCGTATATTTTACCGTGCGTACGAAATACTTCAAGCTTCCACTGTTCTCCTGCGAGCCATGCTATAACCCGCGCCTCGATTGCTGAAAAATCCGCATCAACTAAAACGTGACCCGGCGCCGCTATTAAGCAGGGACGTATAAGCTGTGACAGGGTATCGGGTATACTACCATAAATAAACCGCAGTACATCGGGTTGATTGTTTATTACCAATTCACGGGCTAACGTCAGTGGCTCTATGTATGTACGCGGCAGATTTTGAACCTGTACCAAACGCCCCGCCCATCTGCCGGTACGGTTCGCACCGTAAAACTGTAACAACCCCCTGACGCGACCGTCGGCGCAAACCGCCACCGCAACGGCATCGTATTTTTTCGTGGACGTTTTTCCAAGCTCCTGCCGTATTTCAAGCATTCTCTGTACCATTTCGCTATTGCCTTCGCGTTTTATTAATGAAGATACGGTATCCTTGTCAAGGCTTGTTATTTCCTCGCCCGTTTCTTTTTCCAGCCAAGCGGTAAGTTGTGATACGCTGTTAGGGTTATCAATCCCCGATATTTGCATTGCTTCGTTAATCAATGCGGCGCGTGTATCATACCCGATGGCAAGTGCGGAATTAACGAGGTTCATATCCACCGCAACCCCGCGGGTGTTAATTCTGAGGTCGGTTTCCCATTCTTTTTGTATAAAATCAGGTAAAGGAAAGGGTTCAAGATGCCGTTCAACCGCCATTTCTGTAACAACGTCCTGTCCGCAGTATTCTTTGAAAAGCCGCCATTTTTCAGGGTCATGGTGAGGCAGATTGCGGGTTCTTCCCCCGTTCGTTTTAGTGGGCTTACAAGGCATACAAAAATACCGGATTAAAGCTTTACCGCTGTTTAGTTTTTGTTTATCGCTTTCTAAACCGATTGCCTTTCCGGTTGCGTCCAAACCGGCNNGGCGGTATATCCGCAGTACAGCCCGTGAACCATTGTACACCGCCATTGAGAAGCAGGTAACTCCTGCGGATAGAATTTTGACAGGCAACCCCATTCAAACATAGCATTGTAGGCGTGCTTAATATAAGAGGGGTCACATAACGCCGTGAGAAGCCACTGCGGGAGCGGTTCACCGTTTGCAAGGTCGATGACCTGTACTGGTGACCGGTCAAGGGAATACGCAAAAAGCAGTATTTGAAAGTCGGAGCTTTCTATGTATTTAAACATACCTGATTTTTTCAGGTCAATGCTTGAAAAAGTTTCAAGGTCGATACTTAGGTGATGAACCATTAATTTATTTCCCCTCCTTTTAGTGCGCCGCCGTGATACTTACGGATTTCTCGCTCTCCGTTTTGCATTATTTGACCCGTTTGAACACAGTTACTAAGGATGCACGGGTCAACACATCCTCGCGGCGTTGGAGTGCGGCTGATATGCTCAACCGCCCAGAAGCACAATACTTAAAAAGGCTGACCCGTCAGAGGGTTATATGTCAACGGCTGCGGGGCTACCGGCGAAGGCGGAGGTGCTGTAAAACCGTTAGGGGTATAATTGAACCCCGCCATGTTCGGCTGTTGTACTACCGCATTGCCGACTGATGCGAAATCAGAGGATGCAGAAGCTGTACCGGCTAACGGGTCGCCGTCCCTTGTTTTCATTATGTTACCGAGTCCGCAGCCTACGCCCTTATTACCGCTGTTGGAATAGCCGAAGAAGCGGATTGTTACGCGCCCATACATACCGCTGTAAATGTCCGAGGGTGCAAGTTCAACGTTAATATTATCCATTCCGACGACCTGCGGTTTCATTTTTGTGGATGCTGTAATGACCCAATGACCTCTGCATTCTTCGCCGAACTGCTCGCCGGACGGTCTTACTCCGTCCCCGTCATAAATCGGTGCGCGCAGATTGGGAGGACGGGTGCCGTTCCATACTTTTGTCATGGCTTCCTGTGCCGCCGCCTGCATAGACATATCTATATCCGCTTTGGTAGCGACATCGCTTTTAGGTATCAGCAGTGTTACCGAATATTTAGGCTCGCCGCCTTGCTGTGGGGTGCGGGGGGTTATTACGTTCACATATGATAAACGCACTTCACCGGTTAATACTTTCATAGCATCGTTTTGATACATAATCCTTAAACTCCTTTAATTACTTAAAATATTTTCTTATTGATTTAATTTCATAGGAAGCACAAGAGCTTTTTTGTTCGTTCCTTTTATAATGCATCCGTCTAAAGGACTAATAAAATTTAGCTCAACGCGTTCTTCACCTAAAAAGCCGTCAAGAGCGTCTCTTATTTTTTTAGGGTTAAAACCGATTTTTAATATCGGCTCTTTCTTCGGGAAAAAAGTTTCGGGTTTTTCGGGAAATTTACCCTCGTATTTTCTGACCGTTTGCTTGTTATCATGAAAATCGAAAGTGATTTCATTCTTTTCATCGGTTATGATAACCTCACCGCTTTTGGGAAGCTTGATTATTGGAATATGCATTATTCCTTCATCACCCTCTTTATAAGGAACAGAAACAGCTATCAACTTGTAGTTGTCGAGCGCATATGCCGTACAAATTTTACCTTGTAAACTTAATTGAATTGTTTTCAATATTGTTTCTTCTTTGCTGACAAAAGTCTTACAAGCACTGTAAATATCTTTCAAAGCTATAACATCCATCATAACTTTCATTAAAATAACACCTCCTGTGTTACCCCGGTAAAATCTGCTGTTGCAGTGTTGTACGGTTCCCTTTTATCCGAAGCAGGAGCGAGGGTAGGTTTACCAGGGGGCTTAATAATAAAGGCTCCGATTTTTTCTGCAAATTCCTTTTTACCCATTAAACTTTCAAGGGCGGTAAGGGTTTTCGGTTTGCGCTCATAAACGAGGGCTTCGTCGTAACCTGATGCTATAACAGAGGCAAGGGCGGCATCCTGGTCTGTGAATGTTCTGTTACTGCGGCCCGCAACGGCTTTCCATCCGGGTATATCCTCACCTTTCAGCACCGCACCCAGCGCATAATTCTCAAGGTCGTTGTACCATGCGAGAATACTTTTACCCCTTGTCAGCAGGTCGCCTATTTCGGCGTTAGTAAGTACAGCCGGCGTGGGTATGCCGTCCTGCCCATCCTGTTCAACTTGTGCAAGGTTCTCCGGCGTAGGTAATAAGGCGTCTTTAAAATCCTCAAGGGCGGTGTATGTTTCTGAACGTGCGCGGCACTGAGCGCGTCCGCGGCAGAACCGGCAGTGTTCGCCGGATTTGAACTCACCAAACCCGCTGTATGCTTTTTGCGCTATCGGTTTTATGCTTTCGCCCCATGCCTTTAACTCTGCTACACTTAGGGTTTCGGATGTTATTCTGTCGTCCTCGCTCATTGCCCGGGGCTGTATGATAGTGGTTCTTACGTTTTTTATCATACCCCCGTAAAAGGGTTCGTACTTTATTAAAGCACCGAGAGCATACAACCTCATTTGCGGATTGTTTACAGCCGAAACAGGGACGCCTTTACCATGCTTGTAATCTGTAATGTCGAGTGTATCACCCCCTATCATTACACAGTCACAGGTGCCGAACCCCTCGGGTATGTAGTCCGTGAGGTCAACTTTAACCTCGGCGTTTACTAACGGGGGTGCATCGTACCCCATTGCTTTTTCTGTCAAATGCTCAAGGTAAATGTCGCTCGTGCGTTCCATTTCTTCGGCGTACCGCGTATCCTTTTTTAATTTATTAAGCCTGTTGGTATAGGTACGCTGATTGATAGCAGTAGTGAATTTTTTAAGCACTTTCAATTCACATATGCTGTGCGTGAGTCTGCCTTCTTCTGCATATTCCGAGGTCGTTTCGGGGAACTGTTCTTCATATCGTGGAGCGGCGGTGCAGTTCAGCCACCGCTCCGCTGATGACGCGGATAATATAGCGTGTAGGTTAGCCGGCATCATACTCCTCCTTTTAAACCTGTGCGCCAAGTGCGCGTAATTCTGTGGCGAAAGCCCCGTACTGTTCAGGCTGTAACTGACCGACTGCCTGCACCCCGTATTTAGCAAGCAGTGCGAGGGCTTGTTCCATTTTGCCCGACTGAGCAAGCGCAGCACCGGCACGGGCAAGCTGTTCTATTGTGTAAGCCGGAACGGCGGTAGGCACAGGGTTAGCCGCAGGTGTTACAGGAGTCGGGGTAACCGGTGCAGTCACAGCAACCGGGGTGGGCTGAACTGTCAGCGGAGGAATAGCGGAGGCAACAGCCGACGGCGGCGTAGGGTTTACAGGTGCAGGAGCGTATGTGGCAGGCGTGGTAACAGGCACAACAGGAACAGATTGTACGGGTGCGGTATTCGCGGTAAGGGGATTTGCATCGGGTTTTGTTGCGAGGAAATTCTTAATATTAATAAAAAGCTCCTCAATGGTATTGCCTTTGACAGTGATTGTAAACATATGTTTACCTCCTTAGAAATTTATTTTAGATTATTAATGCTTATTGCTTATCAGTCCGCTCGCTATACCGCTGACTATCATAATGACGAAGTTTATACCTAAGTACAGCAAGTAACGGTTAAAAGGTATGAGTTCTTGCTCGGCGCCGTTTACAATTAGGAACATTGCTAAAAAGGTAAGAACGAATATAATTGATAAAACAAATTCAATTCTGTTTTTGTTCTTCCCGGCTCTTGTTTTACGCATTGTTATTTTCACATCCTTTCAACTATCACAGATTTATTTCCAACGGACTACCGAGCATTGCTTTTATTAACTCATCCCAATCCGGCCATGCTGAGTAACCGCTGACAACATAAGGGTCATATGGAAAGGTAATAATTCTTATCATCTCGTCAACGGCTTCGGCGTCGCTGTCAAAAGTGCCAAGTAAAATGTCATTGTACATTACATTCGTACCTAAGTATTTGCCGTCTGAGTATCTGTCCTTTAAGTTTAAGGACTCCATAATCTCCCTTTCGGAAGCATTAATTTGAATATCTCTGTCTTGGTTAATAAGCAACATAATAGTTAAACGCCCTTTCAAATAATTTTTGGTTAGCGGTTTAACTTCCTATTTTTGGAGTTGCTGTGATTTTTTACTTTCCCCGTATCTTGTTTCTGTTGTATCTCTGAACAGCACTGCTGTAAGTCTTTCTCGATGACTTTAAGCATACCGGCTCGGATGTAATCAATCGGGACAAGGGCATTTCCGACCGTGATGTTTTCTGTGCCTTTGATATTTCCGAAAAGGTACATCCCTAAGTGAGCTAGCAGGGCGGGATACTCTGTTAATATGAGATTAAGTGCTTTGACGTCCATACCATCTTCCGCTTCGTGTTGTTTCATAGTGATTAAACACTCCGCGGCTTCCCTCGTGAGCGGTGTCGTTCTACAAATGTCGGCTACCTCGCGGGCAGGTGCATCATCCAGTCCGAGTAAGTAATCAGCCGTGCAACCTAACTCTTTACACATTTTATAGAGGGTTTCAGCGTCCGGTATTCTGTCGGAATTTTCATAGTGGCTAATAGTTTGTCGAGTTACCCCAATACACTTCGCAAACACATCCTGTGGTGTTTTTAGGTTTCTCAGTTTTACGAGGCGAGCTCCTAAAATTTTAAATGTTTTCTCCGTTAGCATTATGTACGCTCTTTTCTTATGTTATTTTTTATTTTAAGTCATACCCTTTGCCCGGCGCTCTTTGCACCATTGTTCATATTCAGCGGCAAATTTAGGGTTTTTAAATGCTTCCTTAACGCTACGGGCAAGAACGCGGCAAAGTGAGTCACTTTCATGTTTGGGCATCACATTAAAGTCGATATGTACGGATGCCGGAGCCATTGAAGCAATTTCTGTTTTAGTTTTTTTCATCATTGTTATCTCCATATAAATCGTAGTGTTGCGTATTTGAAGCCCTATTCACAATGTTGCTTATTTGGGACATATGAGGCAAAAAAAATTTGGTATGGGTCAAGTTTTAATAAATCACATAATTTATAACTTTCAGATATTGTAAATTCGGACTTACCATTTAATTTTCGTCCTATGCTAGCCGGCGCCACGCCCATTTCTTCAGCTAGCTTTTTATTGGTTAATCCTTGTCTAAACATAGCAATTCTGATTTCTTGAATATTTATATTATTAAGCAATACTATACACCTCCTTATCGTTGCGCATTTGGGACATTTATATAATAACATACTTTAATTTCTTTGTCAAGTATTTTTTTGAAAAACGAATTAAATTTTTTAAATTTAATGTTGCTTTTTTGAAACACACGTGTTATAATATAAAACGGGTGATAAAAATGATTGATGATATTAGTAAGAAAGGCGAAGCTATTGCCTCGTTAATAAAACATAGACGGATAATGTTAGGTTTAAGTTATCAAGCATTAGCGGATAGAACAGGTTTGAGTAAATCTACTTTACAAAGGTATGAAACAGGCGATATACTAAATATACCATTAAGTAAAGTCGATGTATTAGCAAACGGATTACAAACTAGTCCTGCCTATTTAATGGGTTTAACCGCCGAAGTTAGTCCTACTCAACCAAACAATAATTCTGATGAGCAATCCTTATTAGCCTTATATCAAAAACTTAATAGTACAGGTAAACTTAAGGCTTTAGCGGATATTGAAGATTTAACACAAATATTAAAGTATACAGAGCAAACCTCTGAAAGAGTTATATTCCGTGCGGCTCGAAGCAATGCTAATAATCCTCCTGAGATAATACCTAACGGGCGCCGAATTATTGAAAAATTTAAAAAAGCATCTGGTGTAACCAGAAAAGAAGATTTCTAAAATAATATCTTATCTTACGGGAATAATACCCCGTGAGGTGATAAAATTGATTAATACACAGGGTGTGTATGGTTTATATAAAAAAGCTCGAAACGCTTCGTGGCAAGCTCTTGTTGATAATAGAATTAATGCCCTTCCCGTTGATATTGTAAAAGTAGCTAATAATAACGGTATAAAGCTGTTAAAAAACAGCGAGATAAAAGAACTTAAATCTGGTGAATTAGGTATAAGCATATACGATAATAATGAATGGTTTATTGTTTATGATGATACCCTTTTATTAGGTCGAAAACGTTTTACAGTAGCCCATGAGTTGGGTCATATTTTTTTAGGACATCCGTTTAGTATGGGATTTCATGCGAGGACGGTATTTGTAAATACTTCCTTAACTGAAACCGAAGCAAATATATTCGCCAGTCGGTTTTTAAGTCCGGCTTGCGTGCTTTGGGGACTTGATATTCATTCAGCTTCCGATATTTCAAAAATATGTCAAATATCTATGGAGTCCGCACGAATTCGTGCAAAAAGGATGGAAGAATTGTATAGGCGTAATAGATTTTTAGAGAAGCCGCTTGAAAGAAAAGTATTTAAACAATTCGAAACATTTATTAATCAAAATAAAAAGTTTATACAGAATTAGGGGTGCTATTATTATGTCAAAATGTAAACACTGCGGTAAAAATGGGTTGTTTATGAAAACCAACCGAGACGGGCTGTGTCAAAACTGTGCTGTCAATGTAGAACTCGAAGAAAAAGAGCGTAATCTAAGAGGGACTATCGCAGATTTAGAAGTAAAACTAAATACAGTTCAGCAAAAAACAACCGCATTAACAAATGACTATGATAAAAAGTTTAATTTATTAAGAAACCGAGCCGAAGAAGCGGCGATGGCTTCAATTAAGGAAGAACTACAGACCATAAAGACTGAAATTACCGGTAAAAGCATAGAGTTAAATACCATAACTGCGGAATTAGAAACACTAAAAAAAGATAATGAAGCTCTTCATATAAAATACATTAAAGAAAAAAACCTGTATGAAAGTTTTAAAAGTGCTAATAAGGCATATTTGAAAAGTGGGGAAGACATATCTGAGTTTACTGAAAACATTTCCCCCTCTGTCGAGATACCTCTTAACAGTTTGAATGTCAGACAGTTGAAGAATTTATTTACCCAAAATAAAAAGCTTATTAATGAGTGCCTAAAAAGGTATGAGGGAAGATATACCACTAAAACTAACGCCGCTTTATACAAATTAATGGTTGTCGCCCTTGAAGCAGAATTACAAAACATTTTGTATACACTGAATTACGGTAAACTTGATAAAGCACTATCTGCTGTAAGAGAAATAATAATAAAATTTTTATCTATTGCTATTGAAGGTAATCAAAACATAGCTCCTACAATGAAAAAATTTATAGGTGAAATAGAGTACCTTTTTATAGAAGCCGTTAAAATCGAGTATGAGTACTACACCCAAAAAGAACGCATTAAGGAAGAACAGAGGGCTTTACGCGAGCAGATGAGACAAGAAGCAGAAGAAAGAAAAGCCTTAGAACAGGAGAAAAAGCAAGTCGAAAAGGAAGAAAGTAAGTATCTTACCGAAATAAGTAATATCAATGACCAAATAAAGAACACCGAGGATGAAGAAAAAATAAAAAAACTGGAGATGCGTCTTTTAGAATTAAATTCGCAGCTTGAGGCGGTAGAAGTTAAAAAAGAAGAAATAACAAGATTAAGTACAGGCAAAGCGGGGAATGTATACATAATCAGTAACTTAGGGTCTTTTGGCGATAAAGTATTTAAAATAGGCATGACGCGTCGAATAGACCCCATGGAACGCGTAAAGGAATTAGGGGATGCCAGCGTGCCTTTTCCTTTTGACGTACACAGCTTTATTTTTTCGGATGATGCGGTCGGCTTGGAAAACAATTTACATAAAACACTCAATTCTCAAAGAGTAAATAGGATTAATCTACGAAAAGAATTTTTTAATGTTTCTATTGAGGAGTTAGAAGCTTTAGTGTATAAGTTACAGCCGTCGGCAGAATTTAATAAAACATTATTAGCGGAACAATACCATCAAAGTCTATCGGTCGATAATATACCGGAACTTTTAAGCGATTATAGCTACGATATATATGAATAAAAAATTACAATTCTGTATAACCGAAGGAAACGAAGTGTTTTAATGAGTAGAAACAAAATCAATAAACAAACTAACGTAGCATCTGAAACAACTCCCATGCGCGCGGTAGTTTACGCCCGGTATTCGTCAAGCGGACAACGTGAGGAGTCTATTGAGGGACAGCTGCGTGACTGTTACGAGTTCGCCCGTAAAAACAACCTTAATATAATAGGTGAATATGTCGACAAGGCTCTGTCGGGTAAAACAGATAACCGCCCCGACTTCCAGCGTATGCTGCGCGACAGCGAACGCGGACATTTTGAGGCGATTATAATGTGGAAAATGGATAGGTTTGCACGGAACCGTTACGACTCCGCTATGTATAAATACCGGTTAAAGAAGAACGGCGTCCGTATTTTCTACGCAAAAGAAACAATCCCTGAAGGGCCGGAAGGAATAATTCTTGAAAGCGTACTTGAGGGATACGCTGAGTATTACAGCGAAAACCTAAGCCAGAACGTTAGGCGCGGTTTGTACGACAGTGCGCTTGAGTTAAAAACACTCGGGCAGACCGTCATCGGCTATAAAAAAGGCTTAGACGGGCGCTTTGAGATTGACCCGGGGCAAGCTGCCGTTGTTCAGCGTATTTTCAATGAGTACGCAGCGGGCGAAAGGGCAAAAGACATATACGGCAGATTGAACGACGAGGGGTATCGCACGAGTCGCGGCGGTATGTTCAACAAGAACAGTATCCGGCGCATACTACAAAATGAAAAGTATATAGGCATTTACGAATATGAGGATATACGCGTCGAAGGCGGTGTACCCGCCATTATTGACCGTGATTTATTTCAGAAGGTGCAAACTATGGTAGAGAAACACCACGTTTCCCCTGGAGCCAAACGGGAACGTTACTTACTTACAGCTAAATTATTCTGCGGGTTGTGCGGTTCGCCCATGACCGGCGATGGCGGGACGAGCCGTAACGGCAGTGTACACAGCTATTACACTTGTAATAAGCGTAAATACGACCGTAACTGTAAAAAAGAACGCGCTCCTAAAGAATGGATAGAGAAGCTTGTTGTCAAAGGGCTTTTTGAGCTTGTAAGCTCCGACGAATTTATAAATACCGTGGCTGATAAAGTCATCGAATACCAAGTGAGGGAACGTGGCAGGTCAGCGCTTGAAGCTTTAGAAGCGAGACAAAAGGATAACGAGAAGAAAATCGCTAATTTACTTAACGCCATTGAAAGTGGGACTAACACCCCAAGTGTAAAATCAAGGCTTATAGAATTAGAGTCTGAGCGAGCCAATATCGATAAAGGCATCGCGCGGGAATTAATATCCGACCCGACACTTGACAAAAAACAAATAATATTTTTTTTGGAACGTTTTAAAAATGGCGACATTGAGGATGAAGCTTATTGTGTAATGTTGGTTGATACGTTTCTTAACTCGGTGTTTTTATATAACGATGACAGGCTCGTCCTCGTACTTAATTACAGCGGTAACGGAAGTAAGGTTACATTATCAACTGTTGAGAAAGCTATTGATGGCGGGGGAGCGGTGTGTTCAAGTTTCACGCCGTCCACTGCACCATCCCCCTAACTCGCAAACGCTGGTTTTATCAGGGTTTGCGAGGTTTTATATTTTATAAAAAAGAGATTGGTTCTTTATCTGTTCTTTATTATACGGAATCGGTCTTATATCGGGAAAACATCCGACACAACTTCCATCGCTCTTGCCTGAGCCGTTTGAAACGCATGGCAGTATATCTGCAAAGTAGTGTTAGCGGAAGAATGACCTAAACAGGTTTGAACCGTTTTAACGTCAACGCCGTTTGCTATCATTACCGAAGCGTTCAAGTGCCGCCAGTTGTGAATTGAAACGAAACGCATACCCGTTCTTTCGCAGAAACGCTGAAAGTATTTGTGCGGACTGTTCGGGTGCATGGGCTTTCCGTCCCATTGAGTGAAAAGCCTGTCCGTCTCTGTCCATTTTGAACCGATTTTCATTTTTTCAATGTTCTGATGTCTCCGGTAATTGAGAAGATTTTCTATAACGCCGTCCGGTAATTTCAAAGTGCGGTTACTGGTTTTGGTTTTAGGGGTATCGGTATAAGTGCCTTTACCCGGAGTAACGTTAGAAGTGCGCCTTACGGAAACGGTTTTGTACTCGAAATCAAAATCCGACCATTCCAAGCCTAAAAGTTCACCGCGCCGGAATCCCGTGAAAATCGCCAGTATAAAGAATAGCGCAAAGTCCATGTGTTCGGGGGATTCCTTTAAAAGTAAATCAATAAGGCGTTTTGTTTCCTCAACAGTATAGATTTCTTTCTCTTTCTGAATGATTTTCGGCAGCGTTACGGATTTGCATGGATTTGACTGAACAATCTGCATTTTTAAAGCGTGGTCGAAAACGGTTGAAATAAAAGAAACGTGCAGTTTAATAGTTTTAGCCGACAGTTTACCTTTATTGCCGCTTTTGTTGTCCACTCGACCCGCCTTCGTCATATCCTTAATGAATTTCTGGATTTGACGGGGTGTGATTCTATCCATACGGATATGTCCAATACCAGCGTACACACGCCGTTTCAGCCAATGGTAGCTTTCGATTGTCCGGGTTTTCAGCTTTAACTCAGCGTGTAATTTGAACCATTCCTCTGCGTAATCCTGAAACTTAACAGGGGCGGTTTGGTGTCCCTGCATACACTTTTCCTCGAAAAGAACGGTCTGACGCGTTAATTCCTTTTCAATTTGCTTTTCCGTCATGTTTGGTTCGGGTTTCCACGTCATAGCCTGTTCGATGTGATTTCCTTTAGCGTCATATCCGCATGACACTCTTATTTGAAATGAGTTTCCTCTTTTTCTGATGGTAGCCATAATAATATCTTCCTTTCATAGATATTTAGAATTTTATGACATACCCCTGTATACTTATATTTTATCACTTTACAACGGTAAATGTCAAGAGCTTTTGAGATATTTTTTACGGGGGTATGCCAAAATTTAAAATGTTTATCTGCTCATGGATTTTTTCTTTTTCTCAATATGCGGGTGAAGGAACTGCTGCAGCTTTTCGGATAAGCCGAGCATTTCAACAAAAGCATGAAGCTTTTCGAGCGCATTTTCAAGCGAGCCGATTTTCTGTTTAAGGCTTGCGTTTTCCAAAGTAAGGTTAATACTTTGTTTTTCGCTTAACTTTTTCTTTAGGGCTGAATTTTCAGAACATAAAACCTGATTTTTTTGTTTCAACTCCGAAACCTCCGCTTTCAGCTTCTTTTCAGACTTTTCGGAAGCAATCTGCTTTTGCGCCAGCGTTTGGAGATTGTCATAATCTGACTTTTTAACAGCGATATTTTTAGAAAGCGGAATATTCTTGACTTCAATTTCCTCAACGGCTTTAACGTCAGCTTTCTTTTTCGCGATTTTTTCAAGCTCCGTCTTATCTTCCTGAATCCTCCGCTCCTGTTCGGAAAGCAGGGTGGTGTTTTCGGAAATGTTTTTATATAGTTCGACGTTTTTGTCCTCCAAGTCAAACTTTTTGTTCAAAAGCCGTTCAAAGTTTTCCGTGGTTTCTTCAATCCTGTTATCAAGATACTCTACATAATCTTGCTGAAACTCCGTCTGCTCCTGTAAAGAATTGATATTGTCCTTATACTTTTTATACTCGTCAACGGCAAAGCTTCCCCTTGATTTTTCAGGCTCCTTTATCACAATGCCGCGGGCGTTGCAGATTTTTTCAAGAACCTTGCGTTCGGCGATACGCCATTTGTTTATAGCGTCAATGCCTGTATATCCCATTTCCTTCAAAGCCTGCGACAATCCGTTCTGGGTACCAACTCCCCGCTTGTAATGACCGACCGGAATATAGTCAATGTGAAGATGTGGCGTCGCCTCATCCATGTGGAGTACAGAATTGAATACATAAAAATTCGGATTACGTTCAGAGAAGCCTTTCATATATTCGATAAGGCAATCGGCTACCAGTCTGTAATCGGGCGTTCCGTATCCGCTGTCGCTTTTGTCTCCAATCTGGACTAAATCCTCATAGAAGCTTTTTCGTTTGTCCGGCGCCGTTATGACATGGTTGTCCGGCAGGTGGTTGAACGTATTTTCAAAATAGCTTGTTTTTATGCGGCGGTCATCTCGCTTTTGCTTGGCGTTATATCTTTCAACCGCTAAGCCGAAGCATTGTTCATATGCCTCAGCTATCGGCTGTCTTACAAAGGTGATGTTATTCTTTGTCCGTTCGGGGTCAACATTTTTGGGCGTGAAGGTACGGTTGTTGTGGGAAAGACTGCCTTTGCCTTGGCAGTGTGACATGCTCTTTATATTCATAACAAATCTCCTGTTCCTGTAAAATCATGTTTTTTCGTGAGCACTCTCTTGTCCGTTTTACTCCCGTTCATGACGGGAGTAACCCCATATTACATTTTTCGTTTATTACGAGTTAATCAAGCTTGCGAAAAACCCTGAAAATTACTGAATTTGCGGCAATTTACAAAAAGGTGTGTTTGTTCTATCTTGGGTCTTATTCAGTAACTTTCTGCAACTTTAATCCCCAAACAAACCCCAAGCAATACCCAAATAAGAATGGCAGTATTTCTGTTAAATAAAAAGAGCGGCGCACAGTAAATAGGTGCGGCGCTCTTTTTTTATTATAATCCCGACTGCATAGTGTTTTTTTTCACTGAAATATGATATGATTATGGGAAGGAGAGTACTGCCATGAAATTAAAAGAATCTAAGAAATTACGCAAAAAAGGGTTGTTGCTTTGAGTTTGGACTCATGCAACAACCCTTAAAATATAATTCAACACTTATTTTATTTTAATTCCTTAATACACTCATGGGTTAGGCATAGATTAATCCATTCCAACCATAAGTGATATTTTTAGAGAGGTAGAACCTGTATTCTCATATTTAGCATCATAATAAGGACGAGTGCTGCTTGTTGGATAAACATCTAACGCAACACTGGCGCATCCTGGTTGTATACCGCTACTATATGAGGGATCGTTAGTATTACTTGATTCTGTGGTACTGAAAGTTTTGCTTATTACGTCATATCGAGTACCACCAATTGTCGCGGCGTTTCGGATAGTGATTTTAACATTCTTACCGCTATCCGTTGCCGGAGAAGTATAATCTTTATGCACGAAATAAAACCCTGCAAAGAATGCGTAATCGGGTTCATATTGATATGTTGTAAGACTCCCATTTGCCGGAATCTGCTATGATTAAGCTCATAGCAAAGGCTGTTAACTTTCTTTTCATGTAAAATTACATCCTTTCTATTGGTGGTTTAAGTGTTGAATTATTATTTTCACTCTAATCTCCAAGTAAACGTATTAACAATCGATCGTCCGCAGTATATCCGCTGGATCCCACAAATCCAATTATATCACTCTGAGAAACATAATCACCTTCCTTTACATTAACGCTATCACAATGACCATATATTACAGCTTGCTTATTATTATCCTCAATTATTACCGAATTTCCATACCCATTGAGATAGTCGGCAAATATTACTTTTCCATCCGTCATAGCATAAATCTCTTCATTTTTGTCTGCAACAACAGAAAAGGCACCGTAATATTCAAGATTTTTCATATACTCATTGTTATCAAGAGGAAAGATAAAATCATTGCCTAAAGCATCACCAAAAACATCATTAAATTTTTTAACGGCTTCGTCTCCGATAACGGATTCATACTGTTCTTCATTTATGCCTCTTAGCTTATTTTCAAATTTACTTAAAGGATCATTATCAGAAGAGGTATCATTGTTTAACTCTTTCATCGTATCCCAATTGTTAATTGGTTCAGAATAAATGTTATTATTATACATTTGTGGATCAGTTTCATTCGTTGTCGTCGTGTTCTCGTGGTTATTGGTATTCTGTTCTTGGTTAGAGTGTTTTTCAACTGTTTCAGACGGAACTGAATTATTTATTGTTGTACCTATACTTGATGGGTTTGCCGCATTTACTGAAAACGCGAAGCCTGTCCCTAAAGTAATGACAATAGCAAAACAAATAATAGCAACCCCTGCTTTTTTGCTGCTTGTATCCATAATAGAAAATATTCTTTTTTTCATACTCTTTTTACCTCCAAAAAAGTTAGTTGACAAAGCTGTTTTCAATTTCGATTGGTATTTAACCACGCCAATAATTGTTTCGCTGTAATGTTGTCTTGTATTCGAGTCCGTGCTTCGTACAACGTCTGCATCACAGGATATTTCGCATAATACCTCAATTGCTTTTGACATGAGATGCACAATAGGATTAAACCAATGTATTGCCATTGCTACCAACACCATATACTTATATAACAAATCTTTCCTCTTGTAATGTATAAGTTCGTGTTTTAGAATAAAGTTTAATTCATCCTGTGCTAAATCCGCTTTAGGCAAAAAAATTCTTGTCTTTACAAAACCTATCATCATCGGGCTGCCAATGCACGAACATAGATAAAGATTAATGTTTTTCTTTATTCCCATTTTTGTTATAAGGGCTTGTAACATTGATAACGATTTCTCGTCAGTTACGCGCTCACTCCAACGATTCGCCATCTTAACAAAGCAATAATGCTTTATTAAGCGACATAAAAGAAATGCTAACATTCCCAAGATCCAAATAACTATTGCAATCTGTCGCCATGAAACAGCCGGCAAAGTAGGAGGAGTGACGTTGTTAATTTGAAATACCTTAAGTGCATTCTCAGCAACAGATGTAACATCGGTTTCTTGCATAATAGGCATCACTGTTCTTATCGGTAAGTCTACTTCTACGATAACATTTACAAATTGCGGTCTAAATGGAATAATCAATCCAATCACAATAATTAGCCATGCGTAATAACGTCCTTTTGCGGAATAACGCTTCGCCAAGAGCGGCATAATTGCCGAGTAGAAAATCACAAGCACTGACATTGTAATGGTACATGTTAACAAAGCAATTAAAAAACTTTGCATGCTAACTCCTCCGTTCTTTAGCCCACTTTAACAATTCATCAATGTCCTCGTCGGTTAACGCTGCATCATCATACAAGGTATTAACGAGGTTCATAAACGAATTATTATGAAATTGATACATAAAATTGCCAGTTTCAAACTTCAGGTAATCGTCCTTATCTATCAATGGATAATAGGTACGTTCCTTGCCGTGTTTTTCTGAACGCAAATAACCGCGCTCAACTAAGCGGAGCATAAGAGATACAACAGTCTGTATTTTCCACTCTTTTTCATTTCCCAACTGTTTCATTATTTCGGATGTGGTAATTGGAGGCTCATTTGCCCAAACTACTTTCATGATGTCAAACTCCGCGTCCGGCAGTTTTTTCATCTTTTTCATATAAATTAACTCCTTTTAAGACATATGCCTTAGTTAATATAATACATCTGTCTTAAATAAATGTCAAGTGTTTTAATAATAAATTTTTTGTGAATTTATAGTGAAATTTATAAACATGCTTGCTTTAAGTTGGATTTTATTTTCGTGTTAGGAATCTTTTCCTTTCAATATGATGTAAAGATATAAGCGGCTCAGACAACCAATCGCCGTCCAAGCCGCATATTTTTGCTTTATTTCAATTTAACCCTCTGCCCCCGCAAACATCATTTCCGCGCTAACCCCGAACTCATCCTTAATCCTCATAACATCAGAGAAATTAAAGCCGTAGCGCTTGGTTTTATCGGCGCCGTCTTTATCGCCGTAAAGAAAATCAAGCTTATTACCCTCGAACGCCTTGCAGTCCGCAAGGTGTTCTTTTTTTATGCCCTTTTGCCCCAAGTTATAAATGATAATCCGTGAAATCTGAATCTGCAAGACCTTGAATTCCTCGTTTGAAGCGCAGCGGTCAAGCACGTCGCATATCAGAACGGCGGCGCTCACGTCGGAAAAAGTTATGGCGGTGTCGTTTTCCTGCGGCTCATACTCCTGCTCCTGCCCGAAAAGATAGGCAAGCGAGCATTTCATGTATTTTGATATGATATTCCTTTCACTGTCAAGGATTTTCCCGCTGTTCCGCAATGAAACGATACGCTGGGGGTTAGCCGAAAGAACGTTTTTCAGAACCGACAAGGTGCTTTGGGATTTAACTTCTGTAAATCCGAGCAGAAAATCAGTCGGGACATCAAAATATTCTGAAATCCGGTCTATATACATCTGTTTCGGGACTGAACCGTTCTTCCATGCCGTCAGTTTTGACGTACTCCAGCCCAAATCTTTTAGGACTGTAGTCATCGCCACGCCTCTTTCTTGGCAAATCTGCCTAAATTTTTCGTAAAACATAATGCCCTCCTTGTGCAATCATACAAATATTCTGATATTCAGAATATTATCTTGACATATTCTGATATGTCGTGTTATCATATAGTATGAGACCGGAAATAATTCTTTTGTAAAGATAAATCCAGTTACATAATGCCCCGTATGACTATATTATATACAATCTAATCAGAATTGTCAAGGGTATTTAGAAAATATTTTTGTAAAGGAGAACAAATATGACATTTAACGAAAAGCAAAAGCTGATAGCGGAAATAGTTTCGCTGTTGCAGACCAAAATCTTGGAGGATACGGAAAGCTCCGCAAAACCGGAGAAACGCGAAGCTTCAAAAGTCGAAATGCTTACTATTAAGGAATGCGCTTCCGCCGTTAAAGGCTTGTCGGAGCATACGGTAAGGTAGTTAGTGGCGCAGGGGAAGATTCCGTTTATCAGAACTGGTCAAGGCAAGCGCGAGAAAATTCTTATCAGCAAATCTGCTTTGCTTGACTATTTCAACCAATCAGCGTGAGGGGAGGAAGTAAAATTGGAAAATCAGGAAATAAAGAAAGTTAGTCCGCTGAACGTGATTGACGGACGAAGTTTGTTGTCGCTTGAGTGCGAACCTCCGGTATTTGTCGTTGAGCGGTTATTGCCGACGGGGTTATCCGTCCTCGCGGGCAGTCCAAAAGTAGGGAAATCGTGGTTATCGCTGTGGCTTTGCGAAAAAATCTCACACGGCGAAAAGGTCTGGGAGTTTGAAACGCTCCGCTCAAAAACGCTGTATCTCGCTCTCGAAGATACGGTTGACAGGCTGCATTTCCGCTTGTCGCACATTGCGGAGAACGGTTCGTCGGAAATCTATTTCACCACAGAGGCGGACAGCATTTCATCAGGACTGCTCGAACAATTAGAGATATTCGTTGACGACAATCCCGATACGCGGCTAATCGTAATCGACACGCTCCAAAAAGTAAGAAGCGACGGCAAAAACAGATGCGGCTATTCGCTCGACTATGAGGATATGAACAAAATCAAGGCTTTTGCTGACAGGCTTAAAATCGCGGTTCTGCTGATTCACCACACCCGCAAAACGCCCGACAGCGACCCTTTCAACACGATTTCAGGCTCAACAGGGCTGACAGGCTCGGCGGATACAATGCTGATTCTGAGAAAGACAAGCCGTACCGAGAATACGGCGGCTCTATACGTTACCGGACGGGACGTTGAAGATATGCAAATCAATTTGGAATTTGACAAGGAAAAGAAAATATGGCAGTTCGTTTCATTCGGAAAAGAGTGCGATAACACCGCCAATAAAATCATTTCCGCCCTTTATTCAATGCTTGTTCAGCGCAAAACCTTTGAGGGGACGATGACGGAATTGCTGAAAACGCTTCGGGAATACAGTGACGATATAACCGTCACGCCGAATGTGTTAAGCCGCATATTAAATAAGAACGAAAATGTCCTGACCGAGCGGCATATTACAATGACTTTTGCACGGTCAAACCACGCAAGGAAGGTCATTCTCACACTTGACGACAACAGCGTCATCAAAGCGGATTTCACGGTTCGTGATGGCGGCAGTGACGGTGACGATTGTTTTTATCCTCCCGCGATAGTATGTGTGTGAAGTATCGTCACCCGTCACCGGAAGAAATTTTCGACTATAAAAGTGCAGCTAAAAACGGCTGTATAATTATAGCCAACATTCAAAACTGACTGCAATATTATAGCCGATTTTGGCTATAAATCTGTAGCCAAGTATTCAAGCGTAATCGCATTCAAATTCGCAGATTCGACAGCGCCGTCGCGTCGGACAAGCGGTTGCGCTTGAAAAAAGGCTTTCCGCAGGAAAGCAAAAAGAGGGGGTCCAGCGGGAACGGCTGGCAAGTTACCAAATGCGAAGCAAGCCGAAGGCGTTTTGGTATAACTTGCTATACCAGTCGGCATAAAAGCAAAGCTTCCGGTTTTTTATGCCATTTCGCCGACTGGTATGAAGAGCCTTTGCGTATCATGCCTGAGTAGAATAAAGGCGCCCGGTTTTTAAAGAGTTTTGTGCGAAGCGCAAAACTCACAAGCTGAAAGCGAAGCTTTCAGTATTATGAAGAGGACATGCAAACGAACATGATGAGGGTAAATTTAAAACAAAGTTTCAAATTAGGAGTTTTGTCCACGGACGTTCCGTCCGTTTCGGACAAAACATCCGGAAAGGACGGTTATATTTATGGCACACGTCAAGAAATTCACAAAAGCCGCCACAGGTCATATGTTCGCCCATTTTGAGAGGGCGAAGGACGAAAAAGGCGAGTATGTTAAATTCGGCAACCAGAATATAGACCCAACCAGAACACACCTGAACTATAACCTTGCGCCCAAACATGGAATGTCACAGGGGGATTTTGTCCGGCGCAGATGTACGGAGGACGGAGTAAAATGCATGAACCGCAAAGATGTCAATGTTATGTGTTCATGGATTGTCACCGCTCCGGCTGATTTCCCCCAAAAAGATTACCGAACATTTTTTGAAGAAGTATATAAATTCCTTGCAGAAAGGTACGGCGAGAAAAACGTAATATCAGCTTACGTCCACATGGATGAATCACAGCCGCATATACACTTTGCGTTCGTCCCCGTTATTGAGGATAAGAAAAAAGGCGGTTTTAAGGTGTCGGCGAAAGAACTTGTAAACAAAAGTGATTTGCTTAAATTCCACCCGGACCTTACAAAGCATATGACAGCCGTTTTCGGATATGACATCGGGATTGAGAACGACGCCACAAAGCTCGGCAACCAAACCGTTGAGCAGTTAAAAGAGGGTACGAAGCGAAAACAGGCTCTTGAAAACGCTATAGGCAATCTTTCCGGCGAGGTTAAAGAATTGAAAGGCGCCAAAGACGACCTTGACGGACAGATTCAAAGTCGCTCCGAAGAACTGAACGCCCTTTCGGATAAGGTTGAAAAACTCGCCAAAACGGAATCCGGCTTGGATAAAAAACTTGAGAAACTAAACCGCATTACGGGTATGCTTCATGAGATTGAAAACCCCGCCGGCTATAAGGAAAACAAAACCCTTTTCGGCGGCAAGGTGAAAAGTATCGAACTGGATTCCGGAGCCTTTGAACTGATTCAGTGTTGGGCGCTTGAGAGTACGAAGTATATGCACGAAGCCGAGAAGCTGAGGCGCGAGGTCAAGGATTTTGAGCGTATTATTAAGTACAAATATGTTTCCGAAGAAAAATATGACGAGCTTTTGAAAACCGTGTACGCATTTAAAGAGCAGATTTCGGAAATCAATGATGTTTTAAAGGAAAACCCCGGTCTTGAGAAAGTGTTCAACGCCGCGCTTGTTCATCACCGCGCCGAAAGGGCGGCAAGGGAAGAAAGAGAACGGGAGGAACGCGCGGCGGCGAAGAAAAAGAAAGTTATCAGAAGCGGGAGATAAAATTTATTTTAAAAGAATCGGCGGATTTCTATTGACGAAATATATCATAAATGGTAAAATGAAATCAATAGAAATACTGCCATAAAATCAAAATATCAGAAGGAGAGATATTATTATGGCGAATATAGAAAAAAGAAACAATTCCTACAGGATAAAGGTGTCGTGCGGATATAACGCCGACGGAAAACAAGTTCTTCGCTCCATGACATGGAAACCCGAAGCGAACCTTACAGCAAAACAGATTGAGAAAGAGCTTCAAAGACAGACCGTTCTTTTTGAGCAGTCATGCAAACAGGGGTTCATAACTTCCGCAATGAAATTTGAAGCCTACGCGCGACTTTGGTTTAAGGAATACGGCGAAATAAATATGAAACCCACAACAATGAAAATGTATCACGGAGATGAAAAAAGGGTTTTCAAAGCGTTCGGTCACATGAGAATGGACAAAATCACTTCCCGTGATATTCAGCGTTTCGTTTCGGAATTATTCAGCGGAAGCTTTGACGGAAAGAAAATGGCTGTCAGTTCAATCAAAAACCATGTAAAGTTCATGTCGGCGGTTTTCCGTTACGCAATCAAGAATCAAATGCTGTCAGTTAATCCGTGCAGCGGGATTGTATATCCCAAAGACGAAAAACGCGAACGGGAGCATTACACCCTTGAGGAAGCTCAACAGTTCCTTGATTTACTGCAAAAAGAGCGTAAGGAGTATATGAAATATGTCGTTTTCTTCACGGTCGCGCTTTATACCGGATTCCGGAAAAGCGAAATATTAGGTCTTGAATGGTCTGACGTTGACTTTGAGAATTGCCTTTTGACCGTCAACAGAACGTCAAATTATACTCCGGCGACGGGGATTTACACGGGCACCCCGAAATCGAAGCGGAGCTACAGGAGCCTGAAAATTCCCGTTCATGTGATTGACCTGATAAAGCGTTACCGCGAATATCAGGATGATTACAAGGCTTCGCTCGGAAGCAAGTGGACTGAAACCAACAGGCTTTTCACGAGTATGGACGGAAAACCGATGTCCCCCGGCTGTGTGAGCGATTTTCTGAAAGATTTTTTCAAGCGGACGGGAATGAAGAAAATTTCCCCGCATGGATTCCGCCACACGAACGCCTCTTTAATGATTTTCAGCGGCGTTGACGTCAAAACGGTTCAGGCGTGTTTAGGTCATCAGGACGCGGAAACGACTTTAGACATTTACGCCCATGCGTTTGAGGTGTCAAAGGCGAGGGCGATGGAAGCCGTCGCGAACGCGATTGATTTTAAAGATACGTCGGTTCCTGATAAGAATCGCGAAGAAAAAGCAAGTTAGGAAAAGATATAATAAACGAAAAATAATACCCAAATAAACCCCAAACCGGAAAAACGAGAAATCTCAAAGTTCTGAAACCCTGATAAATACAGCGTTTTTCCAAAGGGGCGAAGGGTATCGTATATATCCCCATAGCAGTTATGACATTCCGCAAAGCTCCATATCATAACAGCAGGGGCTCTCCGAGGGGCAAAGGGTACCCCTCTGCACTCCCTTTTTGCTTTCCTGCGGAAAGCTTTTTTCAGGCTCAGCCGCCTGAAATTGTGTTCCGGTTTCCGGAACACAATGAACAACACGATGTTTTTAATTCGGAATGAATATTCAGAATTAAAAACTCGCATTTGAAAAACGGAGTTTTTCAAATTTATGCCATGCGGCGCGGCTCAAAATCTAATGTCCGGCTGTTCAGCGCGCCCAAGAGCTTATCGCCTTTTTGTTCGTATCAGACGTATACGGAAAAGTAAAGGGTACCCTCGCTTCGCTCGGCGCTTTGCTCCCTTGACTTTCCCGTATCCGCCTGATGTGGAGCTTGCGGCGATAAACTCATTGGACGGCTGAATGGGACAATTTATTGCTCAACTCTGTTATCAGTGTAGACGGCTGCAACTTTATAGCCAAAATTGGCTATAATATTGCAGTCAGTTTTGAAAGCTGGCTG
>DBCY01000150.1 GCA_002293295.1 Ruminococcus sp. UBA946
TTAATCAAAAATCTGTAATTAATATTAATATTTAGATTAAGGATTAATTAATTGTAAATAATATTGTCTTTGGTTGCATTCAGGCTGTAAATATAATATAATAATTTGTAAAGATTAATTATTTTGTTTACCGTACGGTGATTTAATGGAATACATACCTGCCAAAACTGTCGTATCGTCATATTCCGGCGGTAACGGGTGGTTCGGCAACAATTATAACATGAATATCTACAAGGGCTGCTGTCACGGTTGTATATACTGTGACAGCCGTTCTGAGTGTTATGGTATTAATGATTTTGACACCGTCAGAGCAAAGGAAAACGCTCTGGCGATTATCAGGAACAACCTAAGAAGCAAGGTGAAAACAGGCGTTGTAGGAACCGGTTCGATGTCCGACCCCTATAACCCCTATGAAAAGGAGTTGGTGCTGACGGGACATGCCCTCGAATTAATCAACGCCTATGATTTCGGGGTATCAATAGCCACAAAAAGCGCATTGATTACACGGGATATAGAAATACTCAAGGAAATCAAGGAGCATTCTCCCGTTATATGTGAAATTACAATAA
Source organism: Ruminococcus sp. UBA946 (assembly GCA_002293295.1). Lineage (GTDB taxonomy): Bacteria > Bacillota > Clostridia > Oscillospirales > Ruminococcaceae > UBA946. Next base: position 570 of record DBCY01000150.1, read on the forward strand.
CCTGCCATGACGACCGGCTGGCGTCAAAGCTTGAGCCGAACGTATCTTCTCCGAGCGAACGCTTCAAAGCAATAAGACAGCTTTCTGATAACGGTATTTTCTGCGGTATTCTGCTAATGCCGGTGCTGCCTTTTATAAATGATACGTATGAGAATATAACCGGTATAGTGACAAAAGCGCACGAAGCGGGAGCAAGGTTTATTTATCCGGCATTCGGGGTGACTTTACGTCAGAATCAGCGGGAATGGTTTTATAATAAACTTGACGAGCTTTTTCCCGGTAAGCTTTTACGGGAAAAATACATACGCTCATTCGGGAATAATTATGAATGCCGTTCGCCGGGAGCTTCAAAGCTTTGGAAACTTTTCAGGGAATTATGCGACGGATACGGAATCCTCTATGACATGAAGGACATTGTATTCACATATAAGCAGGGTTACGGAATAAATCAGCTCAGTTTTTTCAATGATTGAATATCATTTTAAGAAAGATTAATGATTTGGTAATGTTCTTGCACTGACATAGAAAATTTATATGCTGTGAGGTAATGACTATGGCGAAAGTGATATTGATATGCGGGAAAATTTGCAGTGGAAAAACAAGATATTCCAAAACTTTAATTAACGTATATTCTGCTGTTTTATTGTCATCAGATGAAATTACCCTTGCTTTGTTTGGTTCAAATGGAGGGAAAGAGCATGGGTGTATAGTTAAAAAACTGCAAAATTATCTTTATCAAAAATCATTAGAGATTGTGAAATCCGGTATCAATGTTATTCTGGATTGGGGCTTTTGGACGCAAGAAGACAGGCGGGAAGCAATTGAATATTACTCAAAACATCATATTGATTTTGAATGGCACTATATTGATTCATCAAACGAGGTTTTACAAAGAAACCTCAGTACCCGAAACCGAGAAATTCAGGAAGGAAACACTATAGCTTATTATTTCCCCGATGAACTTATTGTGCAGTTTTGGAACATATTTGAAGTACCTGAAAAGAGCGAAATAGATGTCTGGGTTGATAATAGTATAGAATAAGCATTTTCCGCACTGAACAGAGTTGGAAGAACGCCGGTTTACACTGCGAATCCTATGAATCTGCCTTTGTTTATGAAAGGACTATGATGTGAACAAAAGACTGCCGTATCTGCGTGAAAAAACGCAGAATCTTACCACGATGCCGGGTGTCTACCGTATGTTTTCCCAAAACGGGAATATAATTTATATCGGTAAAGCAAAAAACCTGAAAAACAGGGTCTTAAGCTATTTCCGTGAAAACCCCGACCATCTGCCGAAAGTCGAAAGGATGGTTTCACTTGTATATGATTTTGACTTTATCGTAACCGATTCGGAATATGAAGCCCTTGTCCTGGAATGCTCGCTGATAAAGCAGAATAAACCCAAGTATAATATTCTGTTAAAGGATGACAAGGGATACAGCTATATTAAAATTTCCGATTCGGAATACCCCGTTATAACAGCAGAGCACCAGAAATTCGGCAGGGGAACGTTTCTCGGTCCGTATACCAGTTCGTTCATAACTAAACAAGCGGTAAACGAAGCTAACAGGGTTTTTATGCTGCCTACCTGTAAACGCAGTTTCCCGCGGGATTTCAATAAGGAACGTCCCTGCCTTAATCATCATATTAAACAATGCATGGGGGTTTGCACAGGCGTAATTGATGCCGATGAATACAGACAGACAGTCAGTCAGGCTGTGGATTATATAAAAAGCGGTTCGGAATCTTCAGTCGGTCATTTAACCGGGCTAATGGAACAGGCTTCGGAGAATTTTGAATTTGAACGGGCGGCAAAGCTGAGGGACCGTATAAAAGCTATAAAAAATGCGTCGGACGAGCAAAAAATCATATCGGATGATATGCGGGATACCGATATTGTAGCCATTTCGCAAAACGGGAATAATGCCTGTATGGCAGTAATAATGTACCGTAACGGGCGTCTTTTCGACCGAGGAGAGTATTATCTGGGAGAAACGGACAGCACAGAAAAAATGTTTGAGGATTTTATCGTACAGTATTATTCGGGAGAACGAGAAATCCCCCGCGAAATCATTATCGAGGAGGATTTATCGGATATAGTTAATATTGAAAAACTGATTCGTGAACGCGCCGGACACGCGATTTCAATTTCTTCCCGAAAGCGCGGCAGGGGATTAAAACTTATTATGCTTGCCAAATCAAACGCAAGCGAATACCTTGCCATAAAAGTGGGGCGTACCGGTAAGGAAATAGCGGCTTTGGAGGAACTCGGAAAAATTTTGGGTCTTACCGAACCGCCTTTGTATATTGAAGCTTATGATATATCTAATCTGTCAAGCAGCTCGATGGTTGCCGGGATGGTTGTGTTTGAAAACGGACGCCCCCTTAAAAAAGCGTATAAAAAGTTTTCAATAAAGGAAAATATAATGCAGAATGACGTTGCGTGCATGCGCGAGGTTCTGACGCGGAGATTTGTTCATTATAAGAATGACGATAACGGCGGCGAAGGATTTTCTAAGCTTCCCGACCTTATTCTTCTTGACGGCGGAAAGGGGCAGGTCAATGCCGTGGAGCCTGTTCTGCGCGAAATGGGAATTGATGTGCCGGTATTCGGCATGGTTAAGGATAACAAACACCGCACCCGCGCCATTTCAACGGGAGGAGCTGAAATTTCCATTGCGGGGACTAAATCCGCGTTTATGCTTGTAACCAGGATACAGGATGAGGTTCATAGATTTTCCGTAAATTATCAGCGAAGCAGGCATCAGAAACAATCCTATGCGATGGAAATTACAAAAATCAAGGGAATCGGAGAAAAGAAAGCGCAAAAACTTTTTTCAGCTTACAAAACTCGTGAGGAGTTCAAGAAAGCGACGCCCGAAGACATTGCAAAAACAGCGGGCGTTAATTACGAAACCGCAAACGAGGTATTCCGGTTTGTACAGGAAATAGATTAAGGGAGCAGATCAATGGCAACAACTTAAGCCAAATGCTTATAATGCTTCATTGTGAGTGGTCAGTGATTAGTGGTCAGTGGTCAGATTTTTTGAGTACATTTTCACTCCACACTCCATACTACTTAATCCGCATTTTTCTCGGCGGTTCGCCCTGAGCGAAATTCCCTTTGATTTCCGGTTCCAGTATATTTTTTATTTTATATTCGGCTATATCGCTTTCCAGTATAGCAGTTACAGTTTTCTGCAGAACCTGCGGGATTTCGGGAATGGTGTTATGCAGTATTTCATCAATTGCACTGTAAAGCTCGGGTGATTCTTCTAATTTTAAAATTACATGGTCTTCATGGAAAAACAGTTTCATGAATTTTGTGCTGGATGTTTCTATAAAGGAAAGCATGATTTTCAATACCGGGTTTCCGTCCTCGTCAGAAGTAAACCATCCCCTTGTTCCGACCCGGTAGCTTTCACCCTTTCTTTTAATATCAAAATAAAGTACCTGTCTGTCGAAACTGACAGGTATTTGCGTTACCAGCCCTTCTCCGAATACTGAAGTATAAAAAAATCCGTCCTTAATACCAAAATATACCTGTTCGATGCCATGCTCGAAATTCCCGTTCATAATTTGTATTAATACAGGAAGCAGCCCTGAGTTATTCTGCTCGAATATAATCCTTCGGCTCGTCAGCATTTTTACCGTTGCGGGCAAAGTCTCCTTATCGTTTATCTTAGTCAGGTTAAAACGCATTAACTGCAGGAATGACAGGGCGCTCGGGAGATACATCGGTTCATTGTAATTAAACCTGCTCAGGCTTTTTCTCAGGGCGGCGGTCTGGGTATAATAATGTTTTTCAGGTATAGGCTGGCTGCTGAAATTCTTATCATTTGAAATATAGGAAGATATTATGTCCATTGTCTTGCACTGCGGGTATACATAACTGCTGCCGGCTGTCATAGCAATAACTATTTTTCTTTTCGGGAAAACATATACGCCCTGACCGAACATACCGCTGAACATAAAACCGTCGTTATTCTTTGTCCGCCATATCTGATAACCGTAACCTGCGTTGCATATGGTATTTACTTTGCTGACTTTTTTTGACGTTGATTCCTTTATCCATTTTTCGGGGACAAGCTGCTTTTCGTTCCACTTTCCGTTTTGCAGGTACAGCTGACCTAGCTTGGCGTAATCATAAACTGACATATATAATCCCCACCCGCCTTTTTCATAGCCAAGCGGACAGGTTTCCCAGAAATAATTTGTTATTCCCATATGCGTGAAAAGCTTTTCATCAAGATATTTCGACAGCGACCCCCCTGTTTTCTGACATATCATAACGGTAAGCATATAGGTGTTCAATGAGTTGTATGAAAATTCGTTGACGTTCTTTTCTTTAATCTCCGAGCCAAGAAACGCCCTTATCCAGTTTTTCTCAGTAAGAGCCGCCGCTTCGCTGAACTCTATTCCCGAGGTCATAGTCAGCAGGCTTTTAACCGTCAGATTTTTTATTTCCTGAGGAATCCTGCCGTATCCTTTAAACCAGTCCCCCAATGTTTCATTCAATGACATAATACCTTCCGACACCGCTATTCCGACTGCCGCTGACACTATGCTTTTGCATAATGAATGAGAAACATGCGGAAAATCAAGCCGGAACGGCGTCCACTCAGCTTTTGCAATCATTTTTCCGTCTTTGAGAATAAGCATTGAATGGGGGTTTATCCCGTTAGTGTCCGATATTTTTTTATAAAGCTCAATAAGCCCTTCGGAATATACGCCGGTTTGTTCGGGCAGAATTTCGATGAACGTATTTTTTGTTTCTGTCGGTTTCAGCGGCGGTTTTTGAGGTCTGTAATCCTCCCGGTTATTTTTTTCCCTTTCAAATAAATTCTGTAAAAACTCAAGTGTTTTTATCTGGTGCTTAATATCCATATGCGCAGCCCTCCTGAAATTCATGCCGGTAATCATAAGCTTATGCGTATCCTGACGAATATAATGTTAATAATTTAACGGAAAAAATGCATATTATTATCTTATATCCGGTAATACTAATCCCCAATAAAAAACATTGAAAAAAATCTGCGTAAAAACCGTAAAGAATGGTTTATACTTGATTTTTTATATGTTTTCAATCGGTTATTAGTATAAAAAACTGTACCCGCATATTATTCATAAAACCGGTCTCATGCTGGGGTGTGTTCTTAAATCATCAATATGCGCATAGACAGCGGTTTTTGCTATACACAGCGATTGCTGATTATCGAACGCGTCCTAAAACTAATGTAATCAGTTTTTTATGCACCGACTGAATTTTAATACGAACTGATTATATATCCTTGCTTAGAATTTATATGCTGTTATGACTTGTACTTATACGAACAATAATTTATAAATCATTTAAATATGAATTAATATAATTTTAAATAACTTTGTTTTTCTGGAATTACAGTTAGCATTAATAAAGGATTTAAAAAAGATTTATTGTGCATTTATGCTATATACTCTGTATAGTAGTATTTATACAGCGTAATTAAAATGCTGTCAAGCCGGAAAAGTTTATATTTATACTGTTTTTTTATCTTTTGTATAATTTGTATATTGAAATAAAACATGTATTATTGTATAATATAGCTTGGGATAAATATTTATTAGAGGGTTGATATAATGAAAACGATTTTAGTTACAGGCGGCGCGGGGTATATCGGAAGTCATACGTGTGTTGAGCTTCTTAATTCGGGCTATAATGTTATCGTTATGGATAATTTCAGCAATTCCAAGCCTGAAGTAATAAAAAGGGTTGAAAGGATTGCCGGTAAAAGTATAAAGCTTTATGAAACCGATATGCTTGATTATGATAAAGTATGCCGGATTTTTGAAGAGAACAGAATCAGTGCAGTTATTCATTTTGCCGGCTTAAAAGCGGTGGGGGAGTCATGTGAAAAGCCTGCGGCGTATTATTATAACAATATATGCGGTATTATGGAAATTATCAGGGCAATGATAAAATACGGCTGTAATAAACTTGTTTTTTCATCTTCCGCTACGGTTTACGGAACCGATAATCCGGCTCCCTATGTTGAAGATATGCCGGTTGCGGCAGCTTCCTCCAGTCCTTATGGCAATACAAAAATAATGATAGAGCGGATTTTAGCGGATATTTGCGCTGTAAACCCTGACTGGAGCGTTGTATTGCTAAGATATTTCAACCCAATCGGAGCACATGAAAGCGGTATTATCGGAGATAACCCGGTAGGGATCCCGAATAATATCTTCCCTTATATTCAGAAGGTTTCCGTAGGGAAGCTGCCGATACTCAGAGTTTTCGGAAATGATTACGATACCCCCGACGGTACATGCATTCGAGATTATATTCATGTGGTTGACCTGGTTAAGGGTCATTTATGCGCCGTTGATTATGTTATGAAAAACAAAGGCTGCGAGCCTGTTAACCTTGGTTCGGGTAAGGGTACCAGCGTGCTTGAGCTTATTACGGCGTTTGAAGAAGCCTCCGGCGCTAAAATTCCGTATGAAATCCAGGGCAGACGAGCTGGGGATATCGCAGTAACATATGCCAATGCCGAAAAGGCGCTGAGGCTGTTTTCATGGAAAACCTTGTATGACATTAATAAAATGTGCGCCGACGGCTGGAATTTCATTAAAAATAACCCAAACGGCATTTAATTAAAATCGATACCAATTCAAATATTAATGAGGTTCCGGTTTTTTGGAGTAAGGAGAAATCAATTCCCTTATTCCTCAATCCTGAAACCTCATTCCTATTTCATAGTTCCCGCATTAAATTAAAGGTTCTCATAAGGTTTAACGTACCGTAACCCCATTGGTAATTGGGGTAGCTTGCCGCGTCGTCTCTTGAACAGCCCCGAATAAGATATGCCCTTATCTGATATGTGCTTATTGATATATCATTCCCGTTCACAACACCCCATTCCAGCATCAGCGCGCAGGCGCCCGCCGTTATCGCCGCGGCTACGCTTGTGCCGCTCATAACACCGTATCCGTACGGGTAATACCCTCCTATGTTTACTCCCGGCGCTGCTAAATCGGGAGCCATTGAAGGCAGCCTTGTCGGACCCCAGGAAGATTTTATATATGTGCTGTTATTCGAGCTGTTATATGCCCCGCAGCATATGGAACCCATCATTGTACCCGGTATTGTTATCGTGCAGTTCGGGGAGGGGGAGAGAAACTCGAATTTCGGGGATACTAATCCTGTTATCGGCATCCATGCGTTATAAGTCCCGTCAAGGATTATGTCACCGTGAAGGGTTACGGTCCACAATCCTGGGGTTGCATTTTCAATGCGTATAAATGTAGCCTGACCGCCGCTTCCTTCTATAGGAAAATGATATTCGACAGTAATCAATGATTTTTCCAGCGTCAGCCTTTCTTCAATAACCCTGTTCGGATGAGCCGGGATTCTTGAAATGTTCTCTCCCGTCGGCGAACGAAGTGATACGGAAATACGGTCTGAAGCATTATTCCATATTGACATGAACAAGCCTCCGGCATTATCCCCGGCTTTAATGTCAATATTTTCGGTACTGCCCTGAACGGGTATCTTACCCTGAGTATGGTGCTGTTCCTGACATTCGTTACCTGCGGCTGTGCAAAGGCAAACCCCCCTCAGGTTTGAAATATTGCTCAGATATTCCTCAAGAATGCTGTATCCGTCATGACTTCCGGAATTTGAACCGAGACCTAAGCAGATTACGACAGGCTGGTTTAATTCCCTTGCTTTCCGCAGAATATATTCAACTCCTATCATGACTGCGCTGGATTCGTATACATATTGCTGCTCTTCGGGGATACAGTACCTTTTCAAATAAAAAGGCCTTGCTTTTTTAAGCTTAACGGCAATTATATCCGCGGACGGCGCCGCGCCTATAAAATCAGCGGTTTGTTTTCCGGCTGCTACCGAAGCCAAAAAAGTACCGTGACCCGACGTATCACGCTGAGGCACGATGTCATACGGGTTTTCTGATTCTAACGCCTGATTTATTTTCTCGTTGTCATATTCAGTTCCGATATAAAAATCATCCGGTATTTCGCCCCTTGCTGTCTGGTCAAAAATATATTTGATTTTACTTGTGCCGTCCTCATTAATAAATACAGGCTGGGTATAGTCAATACCCGTATCGACAAAACCAATAAGAACATTTCTGCCTTTCAGGTCAAGGTAGGGCTGGTTCTGAACGGGTATAACGGCGGCGGCTTCAAGAGCTTCGCGGTCAAGCAAGCCCATTATTAAGGATGCGGAGCTTATAAAACCGGTTCCCATAGCGTTAATAAGCTCCTGATAATACGTATCCTTAACATATCCGATTACATATCTGTCAGCAAGAGTCTGAGTTAAAATTATATTAGGATTATTTTTAACATAATTCATAAAATAATCGCTTTTCCGCGCTACAAAATCCAGAGTATCCGGCGCGTCGATAAATTCCTGAAGCTCTTTTGAAATATCCACGGTTATTCCACCCTTTCCGGAAGTTTACCTTTCCATAAACAAAACACCAGTCTGATATCCAATGTCAACAACTTAAGCAAAAAACGAATAACTTTCTAATCATAAGTGGACAGTGAGCAGTGGTCAGTGGTCAGATTTCTG
>DBCY01000144.1:0-19095 GCA_002293295.1 Ruminococcus sp. UBA946
TTAGATGTTACGAGGTACTAGTAGTTAGTATGGTAATAAACGCTTTTTTGGTTATTTAATACACTAGCCACTATCTGCTATTCTCTGGCAACTGTACGCAACGCTCCTGCTCTGATTTAATCAGGTTTTTAATTAACGAGTGTTATGCCCACCCTGTTATCGCAGCTTTTTATAACCGCCGGCTTACGTGGTACTTTATACTCAGTATAAGCCTAAAGCTGCCGTGTGTTTTTATATATTATTCGGCTTCGGTGAAATCCGCCTCAACAAAATCATTTTCTCCGGAAGCGTCAGCAGCGGCTTCCTGCTGTTCGCCCATGCCGCCCATGTCACCGGCGTTCTGCGCGTTAGCCCCGGCAGCCTGATAAACCTTTGACGAAACCTCATAGAATGCTTTCTGAAGCTCCTCGGTCTTTGCTTTAATATCATCGGTGTTGTCTGTGGCTGCCGCGCTCTTAAGCGTTTCAATCCTGCTTTTTATTGAAGCTTTTTCCTCTTCTGAAACCTTGTCGCCGAAATCTTCCATAGCCTTCTCGCACTGCATAACAAGGTTATCTGCGTTATTCTTCGTCTCAACGGCTTCCTTGCGTTTTTTGTCCTCCTCGGCATACATAGCAGCCTCGTCGACAGCCTTCTGAATATCATCCTTGGACATATTTGTGGAGGAAGTAATGGATATATGCTGTTCCTTGCCCGTGCCTAAATCCTTAGCCGATACCTTAACGATACCGTTGGCGTCTATATCAAAGGTAACCTCAATCTGAGGGATTCCCCTCGGAGCGGGGGCAATGCCGTCAAGGCGGAACATTCCGAGCTGTTTGTTATCCTTGGCGAATTCGCGCTCGCCCTGCAGAACGTTGATGTCAACGGCGGTCTGGTTATCGGCATAGGTCGAGAATACCTGTGTTTTTTTCGTAGGTATGGTAGTGTTGCGCTCAATCATCTTTGTGCAGATGTTTCCTGCCGTTTCAATACCGAGTGAAAGCGGAGCGACGTCAAGAAGAAGAAGTCCGGTGACATCCCCGCCGAGAACGCCCGCCTGCAAAGCGGCTCCCAAAGCTACGCATTCATCAGGGTTTATACCCTTGAAGGGTTCTTTTCCTATATAATTCTTAACGGCTTCCTGAACGGCGGGTATCCTTGTGGAACCGCCTACCATGAGAACCTTGTCAAGCTCGGAAGCCTTAAGCCCGCTGTCGGTAAGAGCCTGCTTAACGGGTTCCATCGTTGATTTTACAAGGTCGGAGGTAAGTTCGTTGAACTTAGCCTGCGATAAGGAAAGCTCAAGATGCTTCGGACCTGCGGCGTCGGCTGTGACATAAGGCAGGTTTATATTTGTTGTGGCAGTCGACGAAAGCTCGATTTTAGCCTTTTCAGCCGCTTCCTTGAGTCTCTGCATAGCCATTTTGTCGGCTTTGAGGTCAATACCCTCGGTTTTCCTGAATTCGTCAACCATCCAGTTGATAATTCTTTCGTCAAAGTCGTCGCCGCCCAGACGGTTGTTTCCGGCTGTGGCAAGAACCTGCTGAACGCCGTCGCCCATTTCGATAATTGAAACGTCGAATGTTCCGCCGCCAAGGTCGTAAACCATTACCTTCTGGTCGTTCTCCTTGTCTATTCCGTATGAAAGGGCTGCGGCTGTTGGTTCGTTGATGATTCTCTTAACGGTAAGCCCGGCAATCTGCCCCGCATCCTTCGTAGCCTGTCTCTGAGCGTCCGTGAAATAAGCGGGAACAGTAATCACGGCTTCGGTTACGGTATCGCCGAGATAGGCTTCGGCGTCCGCTTTGAGTTTCTGGAGAATCATAGCGGAAATTTCCTGCGGGGTATATTTCTTATTATCTATGGTAACCTTGTAATCGGAACCCATATGCCTTTTAATGGATGAAATCGTCCTGTCCGCATTAGTGACCGCCTGACGTTTGGCAACGGCACCTACAAGGCGTTCCCCGGTTTTTGCAAATCCGACAACCGAAGCCGTGGTTCTGGCTCCCTCCGTATTGGGGATAACAACGGCGTTTCCGCCCTCCATAACCGCTACGCATGAATTAGTGGTACCTAAGTCAATACCTATAATTTTTGCCATATTATTCAATCCTTCCTGTTTTATATTTTATTGTTATATTATTAATACTTTTAATGTAAATAAAGTAATTCTAAGAACCTGTTCTCATAGGAAAAATGTATGGATTTTCGAGCATAATTTTGTCGAAGACAAGGCGAAAATCCGCAGACNNCCTTTCAAGGATTTTCAACGCTGCATTAGGCAAAATCTGCCGAAATGACATACGTTTACGCCTATGGGAACATGTTCTAAGGGTTAGCCACCACAACCGAAGCCGGGCGGACGACTTTTCCGCCGAGCATATAGCCCTTCTGGAATACCTGACAGACAGTGTTTTCGGCGTAATTTTCGTCGGCAACAGAGTTTACGGCGTCATGGAACTTAGGGTCGAACGGCTTATCAAGGGCTTCTATTTCAGTAACGCCCAGTTTTGCAAGCACATCCTTATACTGGCTGAAAATCATCTCTATACCCTTTTTATAGTTTGCGTCGGAGCATTCGGCTGAAAGCGCCCGCTCGAAATTATCGATAACGCCCAGGACTTCAACTACAGTTCTGACCGAAGCGTCAACCACCGCGTTGGTTCTGTCGCTGACAGAACGCTTCCTGTAATTGTCATATTCGGCAATCAGCCGTAAATACTTGTCTTTTTCTTCCTCCAGCGTCTTTTCAAGCCCGGCGATTCTTTGGGAAGCGTTTGTTTCTTCCTGGGTGTTCCCGGTTTCTCCGGTATCGCCGGATGTCCCTGAAGCTTCGCTTTCCCCGCCGTTGTCAGAGGCGGCTTCGTTTGCGTCTTCAATACTTTCGTTCCCGGCGGCATTCGGTTCCGCTTCGGGAATGGCGTCCTTGTCTTTAATTATCATTTTTTCAACAGTCCTCTCTTTAACAGGTTCATTGCAAAAATCCGGTTCAGTCGGAATTTTGCTGAAAGCCTGCTGTGATGCGGTATTATAAGAATAAACGTAAATAATTAAACCGGCTTTTATACCCGGCATAACGGCAAAGCTAAATCTCGTCATCCTCTGAAATCAGAGCGGTAATGCGTTCGGTAAGGTACTCGATATACGGAATGATTTTTGCGTAATCAAGCCTCATGGGTCCTATTACTCCCAAAGCGCCGGCGGTTTTGTCTCCCTTTTTAATTTTGGACATTATCATGCTGGAATTTTTCATGACGAAATCCCCGTCTTCCCCGAACATAACCTGCAAATCGCTGAAGCTGCCGTCAAGCATTTTTAAAGCCTCGTTCTTATGCTCGAAGAAATGCGCAAGCTGAGCATGGTCAATATCCGGTCTTGCCAGTAAATTCTTTTCACCTGACAAATGAATATCGCTGTCCCTGAAGCCCTCGGCAAGCTCGCACACTCCCTTTATAAGAGGAGTAAGGGTAACCATATAGGCGCCTGTTGCGGCAACGAGCTTTTCGACGGTATCCTCGGACAGACTGTCGATTGAAACGCCCTGCAAATTCTCCGCCATATAGTTCGCAAAAAAATCAAGCTGTTCGTTTGTCAGGTCGAACTCTAGCCTGCAGACTTTATTTTTAATATTGCCCGAAGAGGTAATCATAAGCAGGACATACATCCTTTTTCCCGTGGGGATAACCTCAACCTTGGTAATGACTGAAAACTGCGGCGACACATTTTTTGCGACGGATGCGCAATGCGTCAGTTCAGCCAAAGCCTTTGATGCGTTCTGGATAAGCGCGTCGGCGGTGGGCACATCGGTTTCGAGGAAGTCGTCAAGCACTTTTTTTTCCTCTTCCGACAGCGGATAAGACGGCATAAGCTTGTCGACATATAAACGGTATCCTTCAAAGGTAGGAATCCGTCCCGCCGAAGTATGCGGCTGTTCGAGGTAACCGAGCTGTTCAAGCATAGCCATGTCGTTTCTGATAGTAGCGGCAGAAACGTTTATGCCCGGTATATTTGAAATTGCCTTTGAACCGACCGGTATGCCCGTCATAATGTACTCGTCAACAATTGCCGCAAGTATTTTCAGCTTACGTTCGTCCAGCAAAAGCAATCCGCCTCCGTTTCCGCAGAAATTAGCACTTGAACCGTTATACTGTTAGCACTCTGGCGTTAAGAGTGCTAAATATATTATACACCACATTCAAGATTTGTCAAGTGTTTTTATAAAAAAAATAAATTTTTTGTATTTATTATAAAAAAGTTATTTAAAAAACAGTTTTAATATGATATACTATATATATGCAGAATGTCATATGTCCGGCATTTTTGTTATTATTTTTCGGTTAATGATAATAAAACAAACTGCCATTGAACTATATATCCGAACGGAGATTAAAAATATGATTATTAAAGCAAACGACGAAAGAATCATAAGCATGGGAAGAAAAAACGTTACCCCGGAAGGTTCGGTAAAATTCTACCACGCGGGTACGCAGCTTCATTTCAGATTTAAGGGTACATATCTGAAAATAAATTTATTATATGAAAACTGCTGGGGAGAACTTTCACTGGGTTTATTAACTGACGGAATACAAAACAGCATACCGCTCTTGATTAATCAGGAGCTTCGCAGCGAATGTATTGTACTGGCTGAAAACCTGGAAAGCGGCAAAACTCATGATATAATCCTGTATAAAAAACACGGGGGGAACCAGTTCCTTGAAATAGCCGAAGCCGAAACCGACGGGGAATTTATAAAAGCCGCCCCCTTGCCGGAGCTGAAAATAGAAGTTTACGGCGACAGCGTATGCGCCGGCGAGGTTATAGACGCAGACGGTTTTGAGGGGAAAAATGACCCCGAGGACCATAACTGCCGGTACACCGACGTATGGAACAGCTTTGTTATGCAGACCGCGCGCAGTCTCGGCACGCAAATACATAATATCAGTCAGGGGGGATTGGCGCTTTTAAACGGTACCGGTTACTTTAACGAACCGCAGGATTACCCGGGGCTTGAAACTGTATACGACAGGACAAACTACACGGATATGTTCGGAGAACTTGACGAATGGGATTTCAATAACTACAAAGCCGATATAGTAATAATCGCAATAGGTCAGAACGACAGGCATGACGGTATAAATGAAAATGACAATATAAATATTGTCGAACCGTCATACCGCGAAAAATGGAAATCGGCATATAAAAAAATATGCCGAAGGCTGAATGAAGCCTACGGCGGACCCTGTTTTATACTGACTACTACCATTCTTTTCCATGACGTCGCCTGGGATGAAGCCATCGGGGAAATCAAGGATGAACTTGTATCAGAAGGAATAAAAGCACACCATAATATTTTCATAAGAAACGGCAAGGGAACGCCGGGACATCCCAGGCTTTCAGAGCATAATGAAATGGCAGGGGAGCTTACCGGGTTTATTAAACAGATTTTATAAGTTTCTTTATAATAAATATTATGAAAAGGAATGGTCATGTTAATATGGAAATAAAAGAAGAATTTCCGGCAAAACCAAAAACGAAAAACTTATTATTGAAGAAACATCTGAACGCTTTGAAAATAAAGCCTTGAAAAAGTTTTTGCTTAAAATAAAGGAAAAGAGATTAATTATTTTTTCTTTGATTTTAATTGCAGAAATAATATTTATTATAACTTATATTATGCAGGATATTGTGCTGTTCAGTTTCCCCCTTTCAGATGATAATACTTATGTTGCCAGGCTTAAGGATTATATTTTCTCCGAAACTGTTTCAAACTCTATTAAAGAGGAAATTTCCGAAAATACCGGAAAAACTGATTCCTTTACAGTTTTTATTTCGATATGCAGTAAAAAGGATAAGGCGTCAGTAGCTTCAGGAACAGGAAATACTTTAGAAGACGCATGGGAAAAAGCTGATAAGGAAGCTTACTCCTTGGTCAAGATTAATAGTATAGATGTTAAATGGGTAAAAGCAGACATTATAAATAATTACAGGGAGATAGAAACAGAAGTTTTAGGAAAGGTTTTAGAAGATTGCGGATATGACAATTATTTCAGAGGGGGAATATCATTTGACCCTGATTTTAAAAATGCTTTCCTGGAATCTGAATTAAACTCAAATAATATTCTTGATTATGATAGTATTGAAACACCTATTAAAAGTTTTGCATTACGCAGTTATACAGATGATTACAGATATAGGATTAAAATAAATGAAATACCGAAAAAAATCATGGTTTTTACGACGATTGGCTATTATTGCGGGACAGAAGATATTTTAAACCCGGACAGTGAAATATTAGAGCTTTATACTGACGGCCGTAATACGGGTCGGCGGAAAATATCAGTCGCAGAAGGCGATTATATAAATAAAATAATGATAAACACCGCTGAATACTTGCATGGGCTTATCGGCGAAGACGGACAGTTTGTTTACGGATATCAGGCTAGTCTTAACAAAGAACTGAGCGGTTACAATATATTGAGGCATGCAGGTTCAATCTGGAGTCTTATAAATCTATATAACATAACTCGGGATGAAGGTTTACTGCCTAAAATTGATGCCGCAATCAGTTTTCTTGAAAATAATATCAGTTATACAGATAAAGACACAGCTTTTGTAATTGATAAATATGCAGGAGAAGTAAAGCTGGGTGGAAATGGACTTGCAATAATAATGCTCACAGAATATATGGATGTTATGGAAAATGAAAAACATCTTGAACTTGTTGAAAAATTGGCAAACGGAATTATTCAGCTTCAGAATGAAGACGGTTCCTATTTCCATGTTTTAAATTCAAATGATTTTTCTCCCAAGTTTGAATTCAGGACAATATATTATGATGGAGAGGCAACATTTGCCCTTACGAGAGCTTATACATTTACAAAGGATGAAAAATACCTTAATGCAGCAAAAAATGCTGTGGAATACTTTATCAGCAACGATTACACCCAATACAGAGACCACTGGGTAGCATATTCTATGAATGAAATTACACAATATATCGATGATGTCCGTTATTATGAGTTTGCACTAAAAAATGCCAGCAATAATTTTAATAGAATTAAAAACTCAATGATTCTCCACCCTACAAACCTTGAACTTCTTATGGGTGTGTGGAGAACTTACGAAAGAGCGCAGGAACGCGGAATATCATCAGAATTTATAAAGAATTTCGATATGGAATCACTTTCAGAAACAATTTATACGCTGGCACAACGTCAGCTGAACGGATACTTTTATCCCGAGTATGCAATGTATACAGGAAATCCCGAGAAGTATGCCCATTCATTCTATATAAGGAATGATGCGTTCAGAATCAGGATAGACGATATTCAGCATTTTTTCGGCGGCAATTATTTTTATGTTCTATATTATGACAAAATAAAACAGTATCTGTCGGATGATTTTTTAACAGAGATAAATTTTGAAGAAAAGTTATTTGATATAATAGATAATGTGAGCTTTAAATAAATAAACTCACATTTTAATCCATGAAAGGAAATGTTATAAATTGTCTAACGCTAAATTTACAGTTGAAATGAAGGAAACCCATACTATTCTTATTCCCGATATGCTTCCCATTCATTTTGCTCTGATTGCCCAGATCCTTCGGCAGCACGGGTATAATGTCGAAGCATTGACTACCAACAGCCGCAATATCGTGGACGAAGGGCTGAAAAGCGTTCATAACGATACCTGCTATCCCGCTCTTCTTGTCATAGGGCAGTTCCTTGACGCTTTAAAGAGCGGGAAATATGACCCTGATAAGACCGCCCTGCTTATTTCGCAGACAGGCGGAGGCTGCCGCGCTTCAAACTACATTCATCTTTTAAGGAAAGCTCTTGACAGGGATTACCCGCAAATACCCGTCCTTTCTATTAATTTCAGCGGTCTTGAAAAGGACGGCGGTTTTTCAATAACGCCCGTTATGTTCCTTAAAATGCTGTATGGCGTTCTTTACGGGGATATTATGATGTCCCTTTATAATGCCTGCCGCTCGCACGAAATAAAAAAAGGTTCGTCAAAATCCTGCCTTGAAAAATGGCAGGGGATTATTTCGGAAGCTTTTAAGGACAGGACTTACACCAAAACGAAAAAATATTACAAGGCTATGCTTGAGGATTTTTCCGGAATTGAGCTTGACGGCATCAACCGGGTAAGGGTCGGGATTGTCGGCGAAATTTATGTAAAATACTCCCCGCTGGCAAATAACCGCCTTGAGGATTTCCTTATTTCGGAAGGATGCGAGCCGGTCGTCCCCGCATTTCTGGATTTCTGCCTTTACTGCGCCGTAAATACAGTCAATGACGGAAGGATTTATAATTTTAAAAACAAGTCGACCCGACTTTTCGGGATTGGCTACCGGCTTATTTACCGAAAGCAGCTGGAAATGGTCCGCATTATAAAAGAACACGGCAGGTTTGACCCCCCGCATGACTTTGAACAGCTTCGCGCCTATGCCGACAAATATATGAACCAGGGCGTAAAAATGGGAGAAGGATGGCTTATACCCGCTGAAATGGCGGCTCTTGCCCACGGCGGAATCAAAAATATAATCTGTACCCAGCCGTTCGGATGCCTGCCCAACCATATTGTTACAAAGGGTATGGCAAGGGTAATAAAAAACGCCTATCCGGACGCCAATATCGTCAATGTCGATTATGACCCGGGGGCGACAAAAGTAAATCAGGAAAACCGTATTAAGCTTATGCTGGCAAACGCACGGAAGGGGTAAGGATTAGTAAGCAATGTTTAAGGAAATATTTAGCGGTAGGCAGATATATGTCCGGGAAAGTATATTCCATTGAGGAAATTAAACGTATTGTTACGCCGATTGCTCTAAAATATGATGTAGACCGTGTTTTTCTGTTCGGTTCATATGCACGCGGCGAAGCGCATGAACAAAGCGACCTTGACTTTATAATTGACAAGGGCAGGCTTAAAGGGTTAAAATTTGCCGGAATGCTGGGTGATTTGCAGGATGTTTTTAATAAAAATATTGATTACTGACATCAACCGGTTTTTCTGAGAGCGAATCCTCAAAAAGCTTGAAAAGTCAAATAGAAAAAGATAAGGTGATTGTTTATGAATACAAAGGATTATAATATATTAAAGCATATTATAAATTATTGTGACGAAATAAAAACAACCCAAAATGAATTTAACAATGACAGAGACCGTTTTATTGCTTCTGCGACTTTTCGCAATGCGATATGTCTGTGCCTTTTACAGATCGAGTTCTGTCATAATATTTTAATCGGGGACTGAGGTTAAATGAAAGAGATTATCTTCTTTATAAACCTAAAACCGTTGAAATAACCAATCCGCTGCAGACAATCCCGAACAAAAGCGAAATAAGCAGACCTGTTATATAATATAAAACCGAATTATTTATAATATAGCATTTTTCATGATTAACCGGGTCATATCTTATCCTGAGCTTATCCCCTGTTTTCCAGGGCGTTAAAAGTCCCTGCTCGCGCATTTTCTTTCGTATTATTCTCCCGTCAGCTTTATATTCGATAAACGGAGTGCGGTATGGGAAACGGTAATAGCTTGTAGTCGTATAAATAACCTCAGCTTCGCATAAAATCCCCGATGAGCGGAGCTTGATTACCAATACAATACCAAGCGCCATCTGAACAGCCAGAACAACGCTTAGTATCCCCATAATTCCGATAATGACACAAAACACAATTTCACGAACTTCCATAATTTACCATATCCTTAAGAAAAATTATGTAAAACAGCCCCCCCGATACGGCATTGTAAATACATGCTCCTTAATTACTGCCGCCTCTCATTCCTAATCCCTCACTCCTCTTGGTCATACCTCTCGCATATTTCCTCCAGCCGCTCATAGTTTTCAGCAACATAACCGCGTTTTCTCATCCCGACTGCAACGATTAAGGCGTTTATAACACTCATGGGGGCGACAAGGGAATCGGCGAACGAGGTCATATCGCTCCTTGCGATAATAACGTTATCCGCATATTTTACAAGCGGGGAAACCATGCTGTCGGTTATGGCTACGACTCCGGCGCCCATACCGGACGCAAACTTAAAAGCCTTTACAGTATGCTTAGAGTATCTCGGAAAGCTTATGCCGACCATAACGTCGCCCTTTCCGATGTTCAGAATCTGTTCGAACATTTCTGAGGTCGACGTTGTGTGAACAAGCCTGACGTTTTCAAACATCATGGTAAAGTAAAAAGACATAAAGCGAGCCAGAACCGCCGCTGACCTCGCTCCGATGATATAAATCCTCTCAGCCCGGCACAGGGTATCCACCGTGGAATAAAATTCTTCGCGCGAACCCTCTTCAAGGGTTTTCTTAATTTTGTCAATATCCATATTCAGGATTTTCTCATATACATCCCCGTCTCCGATACGGTCATTCATAACATCAATCCGCTGAACCGCGGTTAGCCTGTTGCTTGTGACTTCCTTTAAAGCGCGCTGAAGCTCGGGATACCCTTCAAATCCAAGCTCCATAGCAAACCTTACCACCGTCGACTCGCTCACTCCGACAACGGAACCGAGCTTTGAAGCCGTCATAAAAACCGCCTTGTCATATCTTTCAAGGATATAACGTGCGATTTTTTTATGCCCCTTTGACAGTTTTGGTATTAATTCATTGATTGTGTTAAAAAGGTTTTCATTCATATTTGTAATATTCCTTTGCTTTAGCTATTCAAACAAATCATCTTGTAATTTTATTATTTCCGCACGGCGTTTTTTAGCGGCGTTTTTATCAACGGAATATGTTCCGTCCGCATTCAGGACAATTATATCGCCCTCCCTGCAGTTCCTGTCAACCAATCCGGGAGGGATATTGAAATGCGAATCCCCGTCTTCAACAGTGATAATATTACCGTAGATTTTTTCAATTATAAGCATGCAATAAACAATTAACAATTAATAATTAACAATTAACAATGGCGGTGCCGCCTGTGGCGGCGATTTTAATGATATTCGCCGGCATTAGGTATCTTTACAAAAGTAAATTTATTTAATTATTGTTTTATATTTTGTATGGCGCGGAGAGTTATGAATATACATTTTTATTAATTTTAAATCATAACGCCGAAGGCGTTATTCCGACATTGTTAATTGTTAATTATTAATTGTTAATTGTTCTTCCCCCCTCCTGCGATAAATTAGTTTATCCGCTTTTATTCCCCACTAGTACCTTATAATATCTAAAAGTCTATTTATATAATAAAAACATACCGCCGCAGGCGGTATACCTGCAATGTTAATTGTTAATTATTAATTTGTTAATTAATACTAGCCGTTACTATTTTTTCGCCGTCGGAGTATACAATAACCGTGCCGTCGAGGTCGTTGCGGTAAATTTCAGCGTCAATCGCATCAAGGCGTTCAACCGCCGCTTTATTGGGATGACCGTATGAATTATCGGCGCCGCACTGGATTATGCAGATATCAGGACTTACCGCTTCAAGAAATTTTTCCGTCGAAGCGGACGAGCTCCCATGATGACTGACTTTCAGGACATCGGCGGATATATCCGCGCCGCTTTCTAAAATATCATCTTCGGCAGGCCTTGAAGCATCCCCGGTGAAAAGATATGAGGTATCCTTATATGTCAGCCTCATAACAACCGAGAAGTCGTTAAGGTCGTCGTAACCGTCAGACTGAGGAGATAAAGGGGCAATAATTTCCATAACTGCGGTTTCATTGTCATCATACTCCGGCGAACCGGGTTTTTCTGATTCGAGAGTATAGGTCTGCCCTGCTTTTGCGGCGGTTATTTTTTTGCCTTTATTTCTCAGAGCCACTAGAAAGTTTTCGTAAGTTTTTGTAGTTGGGGTCATTTCACTTGAAATACGGGGGGCGATTACCGTTCCGGTATTAAAATTGTTAATAATGTCGGGAAGCCCGCCGATATGGTCGGAATGCGGATGGGTGGCAATAATATAATCAATATTCTCTATCTCCAGACTGTCAAGGTAATCACTGACGCGTCCGCCCATATCCCTTTCACCCGCGTCAATCAAAACTGATGTTTCGCCGAACAGGATTAGTGAGGAATCGCCCTGTCCCACATCAATATAGTGGATTTGGAGCCTGGCGTCATTCTCAGTAAAGCTCTCGCTTACGGCTTCCGGAACCGGCGTGCTGTCTGACTCCATATAAACAGCATATGCAAGCCCCGCAAGAAAGACCAGGAGTATTATAATAACCGACGGTGATTTTTTCATCGCTTTTTTAGGGATTTTCCGTGATTGTGAGCTCTTTTTCGGCGGACGTCCCCTTGCCGGTTTCCTTGCTGCCATTTTAACTCCCCCTTTGCTGTTTTAGCTTTATTGCGGCTTTGCCCGGCATGATACTCCGCGTCCGGTCTGACAAGGCAGCCGGGGGCATTCCCGATTAAATCGGTGCGGCCGGCTTTGAGCAGGGCTTTAATAACCATGCGGCGGTTCTCCGGCTTATAATACTGAAGCAAAGCCCTCTGCATTGCTTTTTCTTCATTGGTCTTCGGTACAAAAACCTTTTCCATGGTATAAGGGTCAAGCCCGGTATAAAACATACATGAGGATATAGTTCCCGGGGTGGGGTAAAAATCCTGAACCTGTTCGGGACGGATTCTGAGCGATTTCAAGAACAAAGCAAGCTCAACGGCTTCTTTAAGCGTACTCCCCGGGTGCGACGACATCAAATACGGGACCAGGTACTGTTCTTTCCCGATTTTCCCGGTGTAAGCATAAAATTTATCCTGGAACTTCTTATACGCTTCAATATGCGGCTTGCCCATTTTATCAAGAACGGCGGCGGAACAGTGCTCGGGCGCGACTTTCAGCTGACCGCTCACGTGGTGCGTTACAAGTTCGCGGAAGAAATCGTCGTTTCTGTCTTCCATTAGGTAATCATAACGGATTCCCGACCGGATAAAAACCTTTTTAACCCTGGGAAGTTCCCTTATTTTCCGAAGAATAGCAAGATATTCGGTATGGTCAGCTTTAATAGCCTTACACGGAGATGGGGCAAGGCATTTTTTCCCTTTGCAAAGCCCCGCTTCAAGCTGTTTTTCGCAGGACGGCTTCCTGAAATTTGCGGTGGGTCCCCCTACATCGTGAATATACCCTTTAAAATTCGGCAGTTCGGTAAGAAGCTTTGCCTCTTTCAATATGCTTTCCGTGCTTCTGACGGAAACTTTCCGCCCCTGATGAAGCGCGATTGAACAGAAATTGCAGTTTCCGAAGCAGCCCCTGTTATGAGTTATGGAAAACTCAACCTCTTCTGTTCCGGGAACGCCGCCGAGTTTTTCATATGAAGGGTGGTATGTCCTCATAAAGGGGAGTGAATATACTTTATCAAGCTCTTCCGTAGTGAGGGATAAAGCGGGCGGATTCTGCACCAGCATCATTTTGCCATGGCGCTGGATAATTGTCCTGCCGTATATTTCATCCTGCCAGTCATACTGCTGACGGCAGGCTTTTGCATATAATTCCTTATTATCCCTGACCTGCTCAAAGGACGGGTTTTGTACCGCCCCATATGGAGTGTTTTCGGGTTTAGTAAGGTATGCCGTCCCTCTTATGTCTTTGAGTTCCCGGATTTTTTCGCCAGCCGCAAGACGGACGCAGATTTCGGTAACCTGATGCTCACTCATTCCGTACATTAGCAGATCAGCTCCGCTATCAAAAAGAATCGACGGCATTACGCTGTCCGACCAGTAATCATAATGGGCAAAACGCCGCAGCGACGCTTCAAGCCCGCCGATGCAGATTACCGTTTCGGGATAAATCTCACGCAGCTTTTTACAGTAAACCATAACCGCTCTGTCGGGGCGTTTCCCTGCTTTTCCTCCGGCGGTATAGGCATCTTCGGAACGCTTTTTTAACGCTGCGGTATAATGCGCAACCATGGAATCTATATTCCCCGATGTCACAAGGAAAGCGTATTTCGGCTCTCCGAGTTTCATAAAATCCTCAGTTCCGCGAAAATCAGGCTGGGCTATAATACCAACGGTAAATCCAAGGCTTTCAACCATTCGGGAAATAATTGCAATCCCGAAGCTTGGATGGTCGACATAGCTGTCCCCGGTGACGCAGATAAAATCAAACCGCTTTATGTTCTGTTCAAGCATTTCCTCCCGTGAAACCGGTAAAAAAGGCATATAACCTCCTACTTAATAACCGAAATATTTCAATGTATATTCATCTGTATTTTGTATCGGAACAGAACGTTCCCAGTTTAAGTCCGGCATTCAGCCATCTCCAATCTGCACCGAATATAATTTATATTACAAATCCGCAATCCAGTTTTCAGCTAGTTCCTCGCGAAGGGAACAAAACATATTGTAATAAACTTTCTTTGTCAATGCTATTATTTCAAGAGCAATATCCTCATTATAAGTATGGGCGACATTATTCCTTGAAACAAGGGCGTTCAGCCAGGCGTTTTCATCCTTTATAATATGCGCCTGATATGCCGTTTTGATTACCTGACGGGGGGAACCGGTCTGCATACCGGTAAATCCGTTTTGTTCAAGGACTTCCTTAACAGCCTTCCATGACTGTTCATAGCAGATTTGGAACAGGTTTACCATTCCTGACATAATGATATTGTCATACGGTTCGTCATAATCGTAGATAGCTTTAAGGTTGTCAAGCGCCCTGCAAAAGTTACCGAACTTTTTCATAAATTACCTTACCGTCCCTTTTAATTGAACTCAGCAGTTCATACTGAACCGCGCCGTCAAGGTTTACTATATCAAAGAATAATAGCGTGCTTGTTTCCTCACCGACGGCAAGGGAAAAATTTACGGTATCCCCTCCGCTCACGGCAAGGTCAATATCGCTTAAATCCTTATAATCCCCCCTTGCCCTTGAACCGAATATTATAACTTTGCATATATTATATTTTTCCGCTAACCCGCATATTTCATCCAGTATATTGTCTGACAGGCCATATAATTTATCCATTTAACAAATCTGCCCCCTTACAGACGAATAAATAATATCAGCTTCTTAAGGAATTTCACCTTTAAGATTCCAGTTCCCAGAAGCCAGTTCCCAGATTTATGTCTAAAACGCAACGCAACGCTGCGGCGCAGGGCGTCGTTCCCTACAAAAGAGGAATGAGGAGTTAGGAGTACAATGTCAACAACTTAAGCAGAAAACTAATAACTTTCTAATCATAAGCGGTCAGTGGCCAGTGGTCAGATTTCTGGTAACTGGCGTCTGNNTCTGGAATCTGGAATCTTATTGTAAAGTAAAATTTCTTAAGTTGTTGTCATTGGTTAGGAGTAAGGAATCAGGGGTTGCGAAGCCAACTAACTACTAAGAACTATTTTCTAACTGCTATATGTCAATCCTGTCCTGATTAATAAGCTTCCTTTGCAGCCACATTTCCCTGGAAATAAGCACCTGCCTTGGTTTAGCCCCTTCGTTCGGACCGACGACGCCAAGCTCCTCTAGTTCGTCCATAACCCTTGCGGCTCTCGCGAAGCCAAGCTTCAGCCTTCTTTGAAGGAAGGATATTGAAGCCTGTCCGCCCGATGTAAGAATATCGACAGCCTGGTCGATTATATCGCTGTCGCCGCCGGGTTCCTCGCCGTTCAAAGAAAGCGTTTCACCCTTCTGCACCGGTATGTTCTTTTCAATTTCATCAATAATTTCACTGTCATAAGAAGCGGTTCCGCCGTTTTTAATAAATTCGACTACGGCTTCAACCTCTTTTACCGAGCAAAAACATCCCTGAACGCGGACAGGCTTAGGAATCCCGCTCGGATAATAAAGCATATCGCCGTTACCGAGCAGCTTTTCAGCACCCGCAGTATCTATAATTGTACGAGAATCAATCTGGGATGAAACGGTAAGGGCAATCCTTGACGGAATATTCGCCTTTATAAGACCTGTGATAACGTCAACGGTAGGACGCTGGGTTGCGATTATAAGGTGCATTCCGGCGGCGCGAGCCATCTGCGCGAGACGGCAGATTGAATCCTCGACTTCCTTCGCCGCCGCCATCATAAGGTCGGCAAGCTCGTCAATCGCTATGACAATACGGGGAAGCGGCTCGACCCCTTCGTTCTGGGAAGCCATTTCATTATATCCGTTAAGGTCCCTAACATTGCAGTCGGAAAAAAGCTTATAACGTTTAAGCATTTCCTGAACCGCCCACGACAATGCTCCGGCGGCTTTCCGCGGGTCTATTACAACGGGAATCAGCAGGTGCGGAATCCCGTCGTATGTTTTAAACTCAACCATTTTAGGGTCAATAAGCACAAGACGCACTTCGTCAGGCGACGCATTGTATAATATACTCATAATTATACTGTTTGTACAAACCGATTTTCCCGAACCCGTCGTTCCGGCTATAATGACATGCGGCATTTTCGCAATGTCGCCTATAATAACATCCCCGTCGATATTTCTGCCGACGACAAAGGTAAGCTTTGAATTATTTTCGGCAAATTCCCGGCTTTCAATCAGCTCGCGGAAGGTTACTATATCCTTTACCTTATTGGGAACCTCAACGCCTACGGCGGCTTTTCCCGGAATGGGGGCTTCAATGCGCACCCCTGCCGCCGCCAGGTTCAATGCTATATCATCGGACAACCCCGTAATTTTCGATACTTTTACACCCGCGCTGGGCTGAAGTTCATACCTCGTAACGGTAGGGCCCCTGTGAATATCGACAATACGGGTCTGAACTCCGAAGCTTTTCAGGGTATCGACTAAGGTATCGGCATTGTTTTTCATTTCGGCTTCGGCTTCCTCAGCGTTAATTGAATTGTCAAGCTGCCGCAGAAGCGTCACCGGAGGGAATTTATATACGAATATTTCAGCCTGCTGTTCGATAATTTCATGCTGTATATCCGCCGCCGTGGGGGCGTCGGGCATATCAAGCTCATCGTCGGTCTGAATTTTATTTGAAGCAAGCGTGGACTGCTTTTTAAGCTTAAGCTTAGCGTCCGCTTTCGGCGCGAAAAATGATTTTTTTTCCTTGCTTTCGGGAGCTAAAGCCGCTTTTTTGATAATATCGCTGAGGTCGGCAGGCGCCGCGCTGTTTTCTATACCGGCTGAGACCTCATCGAAAACATCCGAACCGGTGTTTTTAGTTAATCCGGCAGGTTTTTCATCAAGACTAAACGGAGGGGTGAAAATATCGGCGGGTGAAACCGTTCCCGCGGTATTTATGCCATCAGTCATATCCGCTGTTTTCGATTTTTTATTATGTATTGGAATGTCAATATTAAATCCCTTTTGTTTTTCAGCCGCGATTTTTTCAGGTACGTCAATATTAGGCGCCGCGGGCTTTTCGTTTTTTGCCTTTGCCTTTGCTGTCTTTGCTCCCGGCGGCGGGATAAAATCTTCAGTCTGAGCGTAATCAGGATGTTTGGAAAACGCCGAGCTGAAAAGTCTTTTTACGGCTTTCAGCAGGTCAAGCACCGTTTTGTTTGTCATAAGCATTACAAAAACAAAAATCAGCAGGATGATAATTATGGTGGCTCCCGTCTTCTTAAACAAAGCTAGCAGGGGACCCGCAAGAAGAATACTGAACACTCCGCCTCCCCTGAGTTCCTTGCCTTCTTCATAAAGGGAGGGGATAACCTCATTGAAGATATTTTTCCCGTGCAGGGTTCCCTCAAAGACGATTTGAATAAATCCGCACAAAAGGAAAATCATTATAAAGCACTGAACGACCTTTCCCTCTACGGTGCGTTCGGATTTATCAAGAGCTATTATAACGGATACGTATATCAGAATGACAGGCACAATAAATACAGTTACACCGAAAAGTCCCAGAAAAATATTATGTATGCTGTTCCATGCGGATTCGCTTTCAATTTCAATAAGGGCAAAAGACATAACAAGAATGCCGATTGCAAAAAGTATTGCCGACCACAGCACCCTGTCGTTCTTTTCTTTTTTCTGAAGCTCGGCTTTTGTAGGAGAGCCGCTTTTTCGTGGAGCCAATTTAAACATCCTTTTCTTAATGAGTTTGGAGAGCAGGTAGTAGTTAGAAAATAGTTATTAGTAGTTAGTGGACGAGGATTCAGGCGTAAGGAGGAAGGAATAAGGAGCAGCGTAGCAATACTAACTACCAATAACTATTTCCTTACTACTACAAGTCCTTACTCCTTACTCCTCATTTTAACCATACCGCCGAAGGCGGTAAACCGACATTGTTAATTGTTATTTGTTAATTGTTAATTATTACAAGCCTTACGCCGGTGATTTTTTCATATATGCCTATACCGATAACAGCAATTCCGAGCATAAGCGTATAATAGGCAAAAACCCTGAACTTTTCAGACATAACAAGGTACTTTATTAACCTTATTGACAGATAGCCAATTACAGCCGAAACTAAAAACGCTGCAATTACCGGTGCGGCTTTCAAGCCCTCCGTGCTGTTGCCCATATCGGCAAATTCCGTAAGCGCGCCCGCAATAATAACGGGAATCCCCAGTATAAAGCTGTATTCCACAGCCTCCTCTTTTTTCAGACCGCTTAAAAGTCCGGCGGAAATCGTCGAGCCCGAGCGTGAAATGCCCGGAACCAAGGCAATCCCCTGAAAAACGCCGATAAACAAAGCCGCCCTGACTGTGGTTTCCCCAGCCAGCCTTTTCCCCTCTTTAACCCCCGTGCTGATAATGAGCAGTGCGGCTGTATATATAAAAGCGACTCCCTCTACGATAATATCGGCGTCCGAAGCAAGCCCCGCGAAAAAATCCTTGAATATGTAAAATAAAAATAACGGAAGTATGGATACTATAACCATCATAATAAAACGCCGCCGCTGATTCATTTCCTTCCATTTAAACCTTCCGGTGAAAATATCCCTAAGCATGGAAAAGGCTTCGGTTACAAGCTTTTTTATGGTGTTCCAAAAAGCGATAAAAACCGCCGCAAGGGTTCCTAAATGCATAAGGATTGTCATCGCGACGGCATTTTCGCCGTCAATGCCGAAAAAATGCTGCGCCAGGGATAAATGCCCCGAGCTTGAAACGGGAAGAAATTCGGAAAGCCCCTGTATTATACCCTGAACAATAGCCTGAAGTAATGTCATAATTAAAAACTAACCTTTCTTTAGAGTGTGGAGAGCATATAGTTATTAGAGAATAGTAGCTAGTAG
>DBCY01000144.1:19186-20540 GCA_002293295.1 Ruminococcus sp. UBA946
CTGGAATCTTATTGTAAAGTAAAATCTCTTAAGTTGTTGCCATTGTATAGTAGTCAGAAAATAGTTGTCAGTAGCTAGAGAATGTTTGCAAACTCGTCATTTTGAAATAAAAGTGCAAGATTCAAGGCAAATTTCCGAAGGCATACTTGAC
This sequence comes from Ruminococcus sp. UBA946, assembly GCA_002293295.1. GTDB lineage: Bacteria > Bacillota > Clostridia > Oscillospirales > Ruminococcaceae > UBA946. The sequence goes on from DBCY01000144.1 coordinate 19,338, forward strand.
TGTATTTAAAGCGAATTAAAATTCGCTTGGAAATTTAACGGTGTAGATTGTGATTTTTGGATAAAATTACGGATTGAACGGGTTTGCAAACACCCTCTAGTGCCTCATAACATCTAACAGTTTATAAATGATTAATTAAAATCATACCGCCGCAGGCGGTATACCGCCATTGTTAATTGTTAATTTTTAATTGTTAATTGAAACTGGTTTGCTTCGCGGCCCCTTACTCCTTACTCCTCATTCCTCTGTATTCCCGCCGTAGCGGATTTCAGTTTCCTCAATCATTCTGTACAGCTCCTCAAGAGCGTCGGAAAGCCCCCCCAGTGAATCAATAAGCCCCTCATTCACTGCTTCAGCTCCGTCAAGCGTCGTTCCGATATCCATAACAAGCTCGTCCGTTTTCATAACAAACTCATTAAACCGCTCCGAGGTCATCGAGCTGTGCGAGGTTACAAAATTAATAATACGCTCCTGCATTTTCTGGAAATAATAAAAGGTCTGCGGAACTCCCAGCACAGTCCCGTTCATTCTAACGGGATGTATCGTCATGGTAGCGCTTGGCACTATAAACGATTTCTTTGCCGCTACGGCAAGCGGAACGCCGATTGAATGACCTCCGCCCACAACAATTGAAACGGTGGGAGTTTTCATGCTGGCGATTATTTCAGCAATGGCAAGGCCGGCTTCGACATCGCCGCCGACGGTATTCAGTATTATCAGAAGCCCTTCAATCGAGCGGTCCTGCTCGATTGCCAGCAGCGCAGGCATTATATGTTCATATTTAGTTGTTTTATTAGTTTCCGGAAGAATATAATGACCTTCCACCTGTCCGATAATAGTGAGGCAATGTATAAGATGCTTTGAATTCTGGGATACTACCTCGCCAAGATTTTCTATAAGCTCTGATTTTTCAGACTGGGTCGGTTCCTCGCAGGATTTGTTTTCGTTTTCGCTTTCGGAATTAAGTTCATGGCTTTCGTTTGATATAACGGGCATAGAATAAAGTTCCTTTCGCATATATCATTAAATACTGGTTTTTTGCACATAATTATAATATATACCGATAAGAAACAACTATACATAATTCAGACGAACAATTCTTTTAACGCAGAAAAGCAAAACTATAAACAGTATATCCTATTTTATAATTAAAGTCAAGTAATCCAGGTACTCTCTGCACGGTATTTTAGCGAGTGAACAAAC
>DBCY01000144.1:20701-22807 GCA_002293295.1 Ruminococcus sp. UBA946
TTTACTCGTTGAATTACCGTGGTACTCTCTGCTCCATATAATGTTATATTTTATTTAACTTTATTCCTATTAATATGTAAATTTATGTAATTCCTTAAAAAGCGAGTTTAATATATTACAAAGTGAATACAATTCATATACAAATTACCGAATATCCTTGACTTTACCTGAAAATACTGATATTATATCTTGTGAACTATCTATAAATAAATGAAGGGGGAGATTATACTGGAACTGAATCTGTGTTACGGATGCATGGAGCCGAAATCAAACGATTTTATATGCAGCAGCTGCGGCTATAACCATAACGCTCCGTGTCTTCCTTCCTATCTGCCCCCGGGGACAATGCTCAACGAACGTTATTATGTCGGAAAACTAAAGTCATATAACGGAGAAAGCGCCAATTATTTAGGATTTGATACAATAACGCAGACAAAGGTCCTTATAAAGGAGTATATGCCCGACGCCATATGCTCCAGGGATAAGGGAAGCCCCGCAATTAAAGTGAAACCCAATTTTATAGCTCAGTATAAAACTTTTATGTCCGATTTTGTCGAACTGAATAAAGTGCTTGCAAAAATGCGTACCCTTAACCATATAAACGCCGCTATTGATATGTTCGGCGATAATAATACCGGGTATGTGATTTTCAGCGAGCTTGACGGTATTACTCTGAACGAATACCTGAAAAAGAACGCGGGCGAACTGACATGGGAGGAAGTTAAAAAGTTTTTCCCGCCTATTTTCACAACCCTTTCTCTGGTGCACAACGCCGGTCTTATTCACAGGGGCATATCGCCTGAAAACATAATTATCAGCGAAAAAGGGGAGCTGAAGCTTACCGGCTTTTGCATCGCCGACGCAAGAACCGCCAATACCGAGCTTGCTCCCGAGCTTTATTCGGGTTACACGGCGCCGGAACAGTATAATTCCGCCAACTGGCAGGGTACCTGGACCGATGTTTACGGTATTTCGGCTCTGCTTTACAGGATTCTGACAGGAACTACCCCCGTTGATTCTACAAGCAGGATGTCAAACGACACGCTGCTTGAACCCGCGCTTATAAACAACAACATTCCCAGGAACGTTTCAAAGGTTATTATGAACGGCATGCATATGTCAAGCGATATGAGGATACAGACTGTCACCGAGCTTGTAACACAGCTTTTTGAGCAGCCCGAATACAATTCGGTCAGGCTTTCGTCGTCCAGCACGCAGACCGTTATGATTCCGAAGCAGAACAGACACACTTCCTCTAAAAATAAAACCCGTACCAGCCGCAAAAGCGTATTTTTCTCGGCAGGTGCGGTTACGCTGTGTATATTGATGGTATTTTTTGTTGTGCTGCTAATAAATCTTGACGATACCAGCAACAAAATAAATCCGAGCATAACAGGCGACAATCTTTCCGTAATCACAACAAACGGCAGTCAGGCTTCGGTTTCCGGCACACCTTCAGAAGGAACGGAAACCGAAAGCTTTCCGGATACAGTCCGGACCGCTGATAACCCTTCTGATACCCAACCCGCTGTTTATTATTTCATGACCGACTTTACCGGCAAGGACTACGAACTGATTCAAAGGTCTGAAACCTACAGCAGCCTTGTTTTTATACCCGAGTTTGAATACAGCGACGTTACGGGCAAGGGATTTATTATATCCCAGTCTATTGAAGCAAACGAACGTTATGAGGAAGGCGACGAAATAACCGTCAAGGTCAGTCTGGGTCCGAAATTAATACCTGTTCCCGAATATGTAAGCATGAGCAAGAAAGACTATTTCACCTCGCTTAACGAACTGGGGATTAAATATGAAGAAACCGAATTTGAAACCTCCGACGTCAAGGAAGGCTACGTGGCTAAGCTAAGCAAGGAACCCGGGCAGACAATCAATGCGCAAGAGGGTGAAATGCTTACCGTTTATGTAGCGGTCAATCCTCCCGAAACCGAACCGGTGATTGAGCTGCCGCCCGATATAATTACCGAAGAAACAACAATACCCCCGGCAGATACCCGGGAACCCGACATTATTATTACGTTTTATAATTAATCAGGAAAGGGCTACCGCATAATTTAGATAATGCACAATAATACGTAGGGGACGCCC
>DBCY01000144.1:22865-24245 GCA_002293295.1 Ruminococcus sp. UBA946
GTGTATAATGCTAATTATACGGTAGCCCCCTTTTTAATATATCTTATCTTTATCAGCTGTAAGGGTACCTGTACCGGGTTATAATAAAATCACTGCCCCTGCCTTCCGAAACGACCGTAAAATCTCCGCCGTCAATATAATCCGTCACATTTCCGTAATCATCAAGCGTTTCCTGCTTTGTAGTGAACGTATACCCGTCTTCGTTTTCAACATAACCGGTAATTGTAAGCTTTCCCAGGGATTTGTTCACGGCGTAATCGCCTGCAATAGTATAAAGACTGCCGTTAAAATCCCGGTATTTCTGCGGTGCGTTTAAAAACATCATATCAACAATCCTTGGGGAAAAATATCCCGAAACAAATTCCCTTAAGGATTCTAAACCGGTAAACCTTTCGTCGTCGACCGCAAAATAATATTCGCTGATATCGTTATTCGGCGTCTCAACCTCTATATATTCCCCGGAACTGTCGACGTTCAGACCGGTCGAGGTAAAATAACGGTAAATGTCATCCGCCGCCGCATGGCATGCATAACCGTAATAAATAGGGTCAGCCGTTTTTATGTCGACTTTGTTCTTTATCATAACCATTGCTTCCGGGTCAAAGGTATAGGTATATATATCGGCGTTGAGACGTTCGTTTTCATCGGTATAAACAACCGGCTCCGGCATGAATTTATCAACTTCGGTATGATAAAGCGAAGTGTCGCCGGTATACTGATTTGCAAATCTGATTCCGGAATCCCCGTCAACAAGGGTTATCGGGGTAAGCCTGTTATCCTTAACGGCATAAAACCGGCTCACCTTATAAGGCAGGGATTCATCCGAAAAATCTGATAAATAAAAATCAAACTTTAATATTTCAGGAAAAGGAGTATCATTTACGGTGTTTTTTATAACAGTGCAGACCTGATTTGCCGTCGCCTGCGACTGCGGGATATTAATCATATATTTGTCGGGCGCTTTAATATTCAGCGTTGTAAAATCGAACTGATTGTCTTCAATGTTGAGAACGATTTCAGTATGATTTGCATTAAGCTCCGCGGTTATAATATATTTGTCCTTAAAGTTTGAAAATTCAAATGAATATGATGTAAAAGGCTTATCCTCAATCAATGCGTCTTCTATGTTTATTTTCATAACAGCCGCCCTGTTGCTCGGCGCTATATTGACATAATTGCTTTCCGTTGCGGATATTTCAACGCCGCCTCCTGAAATTTGGCCGGCACTTTCTTCTCTTTCACAGGATGACAGAAGCATAACAAACGACGTCAGCAGTACGGATAAAGCCTTTACATGAATTTTCACTTAAATCACCTGCCCTTAATCGGATTAAACCCCGTGAAACTATTTGAATAAGTAATGCGTACTGAACAATTACA
>DBCY01000185.1 GCA_002293295.1 Ruminococcus sp. UBA946
TTAGTTGTTATGAGGTACTAGTTTATTTAACAAAAGAGAAAACTTTTATCACTTACCCCTGCTTATTTATTTTCTGTGTGTCTGCGTAATACATTTCTTATTTCCTCAAGCTCAGGACCGGATAAAACCGGGTCAAGCCCGCGGCTTCTTTCAAGTAAATGCCATGCAAGGGTATGCGTGTAATTGAACATATTAAACGGAAATTTAACGCCCTTAAAAAGCAGGCTGGTATATTCCCCGGCTGAATTATCATAAACGGACGGCATAGAATCATACAAAACGGCGTGTTCGGCGGCAATCCGGAAATGCTTTAATGCGGCGGCGGTATCGCCTTTTCGGATGTAAAGGAAAAATTTATACAAGGGCTTGTTATTTGATATGCGCTCAAACGCAGGTTGAATTTTGCAAACGGGTTTATTATCAATTTAAACAGGGCTACCGCATAATTAAAAAATTATACCAATATTGTTATATTTTTTCACTCATTGTATCATAAGTTTTCATTAATAATTATTATGCTTAATTTGTTTTACATAATTTGAAATTTCTTTATTTCGCTTATGTTTTTGTTCCAAAGCGGCTGCCTTATTATCGGTAAATCTGGCTTCCTTTTGGAGCTTCAAGTAATTCTGCCAGCGTTCATGCGGCAGCTCTCCGCTTTGAAGCGCATTTTTAACTGCACACCCCGGTTCGGTCCGGTGGCGGCAGTCGGAGAATTTACAGCCCCGCGCCAGTATTTCCTCAACATCGGCATACGCTGTCTTAATGCCTTCCGATATTTCCCACATGCCAAGCTCCCTCATACCCGGCGTATCTATAACGATTCCTCCCGACGGGAGCAGCATTAACTGACGGTGAGTGGTCGTATGCCTGCCCCGGCTGTCATCCTCGCGGATTTCCTTCACATTCATAAGGTTATTGCCTGACAACGCATTCACAAGGCTGGATTTCCCCACGCCTGACGAACCCAGGAAAACCGCGGTTTTTGAGGGGGTCAGGATTTTACTAATTTCTTCAATTCCCTGACCTGAAATAATGCTGACAAGTATAACGGGAACGCCGAACGCAATTCTTTCCGCCGCGTTGATTTGTTCGTCATGACTTTCGGGTAAATCCGCTTTTGTCAGAAGGATTACGGGACTTCCTCCGCTCTGCCACGCAAGTGTAAGATACCGCTCAATTTTATTAATGTTGAAATCCTTGTTGAGGGAAGACATTATAAAAACATAATCAAAATTAGCGGCTACTGCCTGTTCTCCCCGTCCGGGAGTCGGGTCGCGGCGCGAGAAGAAGCTTCGGCGGGGGAGTGTTTTAATTATCAGACTATCCCCGTATTCTTCGTATTGAATAACAACAAAATCCCCGGCTGTGGGGAACAATTCACCTGTTCCGTTCCGGTAAACCCCGTTTTTTAATACAGCCGGTACGATTCCGTGACAGCAGACAATTTCATACCTGTCCCGGTGAACGGCTGTAATGCGGGCGGGTATGCCTGACTGGTAAGCATTTTCAGTAAGGGCGGATGTGTTCCACCCATAAGTTTCCATTTTTATATTGAACATTTTTTTCCTCCGTTTTTATGCCAAAAGCAGTTCTTTTAGCTCCTTTATAATAATTTGATTTATTGTACATATTAAACACAAACATAATTCATCATCCTTTCATATATTGAAGATTAAATATCCGCGGACAAAGCAACCCCAGGGCTTATGCTTTGTCCGCGGATAATAAAAAGACGCACCTTTTCGGCACGCTTGATACGGCAGTATAGCGAAAGGTTACTTCATGGCACACGAAACCATAGACAGTAAATATATGCTCCCGGAAACCGTATGCCCTATTCGGTTTTTAAGTTATTATCACCTTTACAAATTCCGACATTAAACACAACCCCTTTCGCAGAAAATGTGTAATTATATTACAGTTTGATTATATCACGTATTTTTTTACTTGTCAATATATCATTGACATAACTTAAAAAATAAATTATAATATAGTAGATATAAAAATAGCTCTCCCATATATAAATCTATGAAGGATGGTTTTTGAATGAAAAGAATAAAAACGATTACATTAGCTGCCGGACTGACGGCGTCAATGCTGCTATCAGCCTGTGAAACTGAAAACAGCGACGATTCCGAAACAAACAGGCTATCAGAAAACGGTATTGCGACATCAGACAACGGCGTTATCAGGGAGGATTTAACCTCGCTTGAAATCGCCAGACTGATGGGTAACGGAATTAACCTCGGAAATACAATGGAGGCATACGGGCACACCCCGACAAGCAACACCCTCCCGGCTTCCAGCTTTGAAGGCATATGGGGTCAGCCTACTACCACGCAGGAAATGATTGACGGTATGAAGGAAGCCGGTTTTGACACGCTGCGCATACCCGTTGCCTGGACAAACGGCATGGCTTATGAAACGGGCGACTATACCATCAGTGATTCGCTTCTGAACCGTGTTGAGGAAATAATCAACTACGCCCTGAACAATGATATGTATGTAATCGTAAACGACCACTGGGACGGCGGATGGTGGGGTATGTTCGGTTCTGCAAGCGAAGAAACCCGCGCCAAGGCTATGAATATGTACATATCAATGTGGACGCAGATTGCCGAAAGGTATGCCGGATATTCCGACAAACTGATTTTTGAAAGCGCAAACGAAGAGCTGGGCGACCGCCTGAACGACAAGGACAAGGCTCCTGATTCAGGCAGTCTTTCTAAAACAGAATGTTATACGATGGCAAATGAAATCAACGGCACATTTGTAAAGACAATACGGGGAACAGGCGGGAACAATGAAAACCGGTTCCTGCTTATTGCGGGATATAACACCGATATTGCGAATACCGTTGACGACCGTTTTATAATGCCGGAGGATACCGCCGAAAATAAACTGCTGTTGTCGGTTCATTATTACACTCCGTCAAATTATTGTCTGACCGAGGGTGTTTCAAACTGGGGAACAGTCCGTGACTATGAAGAGCAGAACGGACTTCTTGAAAGGCTCACTAAATTTACCGAACAGGGTTACGGTATTGTGTTGGGTGAATACGGAGCGCTGCCGATTAACGGCAAATTAAAGGAGGGCGCCGACAGGTTCACTTCCAATTTCCTTGATAACTGCGATTATTACGGATATGTTCCGGTTTTATGGGATACAAACGGATTGTATAAAAAATCCGAGTGCAAAATTAATGACGAGACCATGGAAAAAATCTTCAAGGAGCGTTCCTTTGCCGCACAGTCGGGAATGAGCGGGGAAGAAGAAAAAGCAGCCGCAAAGACCAGATTGGATGAAACCGCCGCCAATGCTCCGGTCACATTCGACGAGGGCGAGCTTCTTGTGGCAGGCGACGATACAGCCGTTGCCTGGATAATGTACAGCAGCGAGGATTACGCGGTTACCTACAGTGTCGGGGATATTTACAACCCCGCCTCAAAAACCACGGGACTTAAAGCTAACGACATTATAATTTCTGAAGCGGGAACATATACGGTAAGCATTGACTTCACTAAGACGCCGGATGCTAAGGGTACGNNACGTCGTTCTGCGCCCTGGCAATTGCTAACGGCGAAATACTTTTCCCTGAATATATTATAAATATTGATGAAATAAAAATTAACGGAGAAGTTTTCACCTCCGAAGGCGAATACTACACAAATTCCGACGACGGTATTACCACAAGGGTTAATCTTTTCAACGGGTGGGTTCCGAAAGCCGAGGGCAGAACCAACGGCGACATTTCCAAAGCTTCCGCTCAGAATCTCAGAATTGACGGAAAGCCCCTCAGGAATCTGGAGGTTACCTTCACTTATGCGCCGGCTTTATAACTTACGGAACTATTCATACCCTGCTTTAATTATTTATAAAGATGGTGTTCGATTTATCTGACTATAAAAAATTATTATAATATGTTCGGGCGACCCAGTAACGGGCCGCCCGAATTTCGTATAATATTTGTACACCCGGGTTTATTTTCCGGCTATTTCAAGAAAACCGGCTTTTAATTCGGGGTCGATAAAGTCACAGGTAATTCTGTCATAAAGGCCTCCGCCGCTCACGTCCCAGAGTACGGGGCATATTTTACGCTCATAAGCTTCTTTGCATACGGTAAGCAGATAGTTGTTAATCTGCTCCTTTTCCTTATTCTTAGTCGAGCAGCCGAATTCACCCATAATAACCGGAATACCCTTGTCTATGAATGTGGTTTTCATCATATCCATAAGCTTATCAAGCTCTTGTAAATCTGCGTCCGTTCCCCATGTTGTCCTGGCTTTTCCCCAGTCGGCATCCTGTTCAAGGATTGCGAATGTGGAGGGTGTGTAGTAATGTACAGAAACCGCGCACCGGTTTTCCTTGTCAGCAGGCATTTTAAATTCTTCGTCGCAGGTGCGTTCAATATCCGTGGCATATCCGGCTATAAGCAGATGGCGTTTGGGGTTGTTTCCCTTAGAACTGCGGACGATATTAACAAACTCCTGGTTAATATTGTTCAGAATGCCGTAAGCTTCGGCTTTGCCGTCCGTGTTTCCGCTGTATCTGTTCCAAATGTCGTCGAAGCAGCCCTCTTCGTTCAGGGATTCAAACATAAGGTAATCGCCGTATCCCGAAAAATAATCCGTAAGCTGGGTCCATATTGATTTATATTTTTTCATGCTTTCATCATACTCGGTTGAGAACTTTGCAAACCAGCCGCCGTCCCAGTGGATATTTATTATAGCGTACATACCGTTATTTAGGACATAATTAAGGATTTCATCAACTCTTTTCAGAAGCTCCGGGGAGATTGTATAATCCTCCGCCATAAGATTTGACCATGCGACGGGAATACGTACAACGTTAAACCCTGCTTCCTTATACCCTTTAATAATTTCTTCGTTCACGATGGGACTGCCCCAGGCTTTTTCAAAGTCTGATACCGTTTTTCCGCCAATCCAGCTTCCGCAGGCTTCAAGAGTATTTCCCAGATTAATGCCGGTACCCATTTCGGATACAAGCTGTGTTGTTGTAATTTCACGCATAGTATATTCCTGTTCTTTTTCTTTAGCCTCGCAGCTGCTCATTGTTCCCAATGTTATAACCAACGCAAGAAAAAAACTCAATATCTTAATAATTTTCATAAACACAACCATCCTTTTATTTATTAATAACAAATGACGCAAGCTCAAAAAGCTGTCTGTCCTTGAACATACCGTATGTCCAGCCCTCGCTGTAATCAGCCTGTACCCTTAAGAATAACGCATGACGCCCCGTTACGCACTTTATCCTGGATGAAACAGTACCGTCGTCAGTACCTATGTTAACACAGCCGATTTCTTCGCCGTCTTCACAGTCAATATGAATATGTATTTTTGCTTTGCAGCCCCTGCCAATAACATCAAATAAAATCCCCATGGTTTTACTGCTGTAATCATCACCGAAATCAAAGTATTTATATCCGATTATACTGCCGTCGGTAATATTGGTCAGAACGCGTCTGAAAACATTTTTTTCGGTAACAACCGGGCCTCCTTTAAGAACACACGCAATTTCAGCGGGAATTATTTCATAAGGAGACAGCGATTCTTCAAACCCCAGCGATGTCATTTCAACCTGAGGTATGGAGCCGTCTTCCTTTATTTCTATTCTTTCAGCGCAGGCGCGTCTTGACATAATAGAGCCGTTTGTCATACGGTGATAAAAAATATACCACTGACCGTTAATAAAACATATTGAGCCGTGGTCGTTTCCGCCGGGATAATCAATTCCGTTGTCGATAATAACTCCCCTGTATTCAAAAGGACCGCGCGGGGATTTGCTTGTTGCGTAAACGAGCCGGCTGCCGATTTTCGGCGAATAAATCATATAATAAGTGTCTCCGACCTTACGCATCGAACAGGCTTCGAAAAAATTATGCGGTTCTTCAACCGGAATAATATTCTCCATGTATGTTCCGTCTATAACCTCATGCATATTATTGCCGTTAATCTCAGCCATATAAGAGCCGAGGTATCCGCAGTAGATATAAACCCTGCCATCGTCGTCAGCCAATACTCCCGGGTCGATAAAAGTACCGTTGTCATAATGCTTTTCAATGTTGTACTTATACTGGGATATAAGCCTGAACGGACCTTCGGGTCTGTCGCTTACCGCAACGCAGCCCTTTGCGTTTACTATATATGCGTAAAGATAGTATTTACCGTCTTTTTCGATAACATCGGGGGCATAGAGGTCGTTTTCAGTCCATTCGGTATCGGATTTATGGTCTTCGTCGCTTCGTGTATGAAAAACATCTCCGTGACATACCCAGTTGTTCAGATTATTTAACGGAGCCGACCAGACTTTTAATTTTGTATCGCAGAAGGTTTCGGAATTCGCTTTGTCATGTGAGCCGTAAATATAAACCCTTTCACCGAAAACCCTGGGTTCGCCGTCGGGGATATATTCCCACAAAGGAAGAATCGGATTAGCCATATTATACCTGTGCTTATAAGCCAAAGCAAAAGCACAGGCTGTCACCGCCTTTCATTCAATAAAATATTGACAACAAAATATTTTAGCATTATAATATTAATTAATAACACTATGCAATTAATATTATATCTTTTTTCAATGAAAGAAACAATGAATATTCTGACATTAATCAGCACTTTTAAGACAAATTGATATTCCGGTGAGGTTTATTATGGAAACTGTTAAGCTGAATTGGTTCACGAATGATACTGAATTCCCGTTTTTTATACATTACGGCGGACATGATGACAACGTAAAAATGCATATTCATGATGATTTTACCGAACTGGTCATAATACTTAGCGGAAACGCCCTGCATACCGTTAATGACGAGAGCTATCCGATTAAAAAGGGCGATGTGTTTTTAATAAATAAGGATACGGCGCATGGTTATACTGAAACAAATGATTTCAGAATCTGTAATATTATGTTCAATCCGAACTGGTTTGAAAATTATCATTTTGATATAAAAAAATCTGCCGGCTTCCATGCGTTGTTTGTTATCGAACCCCAATTGACAAAAGCCCGTAATTTTAAAAGTAAGCTTATGCTTAATCCGTCGGATTTCAACTCTGTTTCGGATATTATTTCCGAAATGATAAACGAATACGACGGAAACCAAATAGGTTCGAAAACCCTGATTATGTCAGATTTTATGAAGCTTGCCGTATTATTGTCCAGAGCATACGGGGTCTCAAAAAAACTGATAAAGGGCAGCGTATATTACATTGCGAGCGCGGTTTCCTATATGGAAACACATTTTACAGAGCATATCAGAATCAGCGAGCTTTCAGCCATGACGCACCTTTCTGAACGCCATTTTACGCGGATATTCTATGAAGCATACCATACTACGCCGACTGATTACATCCAGTCTCTAAGGATGAAGCATGCCAGGAATCTGCTTAAGAACACATCACTTTCCGTTTCAGATATTTCTGTTCAGTCAGGATTTTATGACAGCAATTATTTTGCCCGCCGGTTCAGAAAGCTTTATAATACATCACCCAGCGCATTCCGTTCGGATAAATAAGATATGTCGCGATGAAGTATTAGTCAGCTTTATTCAAATACATCTTAATTTGAATAAATATGTAACAGAATCTATAGTTTTTGTAAAGATTGAATATTATGGTTGAATATTAGACTAAAATAGTATACAATATAAATGTACAAGTTTTATGCTATAAAAAATTTGGGTCGAGGTATATGTTCGGCTGTATTTAACGCTGAATCTACTAATTAATTACAGAATTCCTACAAAATATTAGGAAAGGGCGGTCATAATAATGACACTTAACGAAATGAAAACCGGTGAAACCGGTGTGATTTTTTCAGTCGGAGGAGACGGGGAACTGAGATGCCGCTTGCTTGATATGGGTTTAATACCGAAAACTAAGGTTATGATAAGAAAAATAGCCCCTCTCGGCGACCCCCTTGAACTTTTCCTGCGCGGTTATGAGCTTACAATCAGGCTTGAGGATGCCCGGAAAATCGAAGTGCGGATAAGTAGTTAGAGAATAGTAGTTAGTAGTTTGTTTTACTTTGTAACCCCCTTTCTCCTTATACCTTACTCTTGAATCCTCGTCCACTAGTTACTAGTACCTCGTAACATCTAANNNNGTATACCACCATTGTTAATTGTTAATATTCAATTGTTAATTGGTACTAGCTACTATTTTCTGATAACTATATGATGAAAGGCGGTATAAAATAAATGATTTTAGCTCTTGCAGGAAATCAGAACAGCGGTAAGACCACGCTTTTTAATCAGCTGACAGGCTCCAACCAGCATGCAGGTAATTTCCCCGGCGTTACTGTTGACAGTAAAATAGGTGAAATAAAGGGACATAAGGGTATTAAGGTTGTTGATTTGCCAGGGATATATTCAATACGTCCTTACAGCAATGAGGAGATTTTAACGCGTGATTTTCTGTTAAATGAAAATCCCGACGGGATTATAAATATTGTTGACGCAACCAATATTGAAAGAAACCTTTATCTGACGCTGCAGCTTCTGGAAATGAATATCCCGATGGTTCTGGCGCTTAATATGATGGATGAGGTAAGAAACAACAGCGGAACGATTGATATTAACGGTATGTCAGAAAGTCTGGGCATACCTGTCCTGCCAATCAGCGCGTCAAAAAACGAGGGTATAGAGGAGCTTGTCGCAAAGATAACTGAAATATCCGAAAAAAAACGCCGGCCTAAACGGATTGATTTCTGCAAGGGCGCTATGCACAGATGTATTCACGCTATTACCCACCTTATTGAGGACCATGCTTTAATTGCGGGGATTTCACCCCGTTTTGCGGCTACAAAGCTTATTGAGAACGACCCGGCTATCACCGAGCTGCTTAAAATAAACGATAACGAAAAGGACATGGTTGAGCATTCCGTCAGCGAGATGGAGAATGAACTGGGTATGGACAGGAATGCCGCCCTTGCCGATATGCGGTATGCTTTTATTGAGGGAGTATGCGCAGTAACCGTAGTAAAGCCCCATGAAAGCAAGGAGCATATCAGGTCGGTTAAAATAGATAACATACTTACAAATAAATACCTTGCAATACCTGTTTTTTTATGTATAATGCTGCTGGTTTTCTGGCTTACATTCGGTTTAATCGGTGCGTTCCTCAGCGACATGTTTTCATCGCTTATTGACGGCGCTGCTTCAGCCGTTGATGTTTTCCTTGCGGATTACGGCCTTAATCCCATTGTGCATAGCCTGGTGATTGACGGGGTTTTTGCGGGAGTCGGAAGTGTTTTGGGCTTTTTACCGATTATAGTCACGCTTTTTTTCTTCCTGTCTATTCTGGAAGACAGCGGTTATATGGCTCGCGTCGCTTTTGTAATGGATAAGGCTCTCAGGAAAATCGGTTTATCAGGGCGTTCGTTTGTACCGATGCTAATCGGTTTCGGATGCAGCGTACCCGCAATTATGGCAACCCGCACCCTTTCATCGGAACGCGACCGTAAAATGACGATTTTTTTAACGCCTTTTATGAGCTGCAGCGCCAAGCTCCCGATTTACGCTGTGTTTACCGCCGCTTTTTTCCGTTCACATAAGGCGCTTGTCATGATTTCGCTTTATATTTTCGGAATGCTTATTGGGATTATCAGCGGGCTTGTCATGAGCAGGACAAAATACAAAGGCAAACCTGTTCCTTTTGTTATGGAGCTTCCTAATTACAGGATACCTTCCGCTAAAAGCGTCCTTCTTCTGATGTGGGATAAAGCCAGGGATTTCCTTACAAGAGCATTCACCGTTATATTCTTCGCAGCGATTATAATATGGTTTCTGCAGAGCTTTGACTTACAGTTTAATTTCGTTGAAGACAGTTCGCAAAGTCTTTTATCAAAAGTCGGAACATTTATAGCTCCCGTTTTTAAGCCTCTGGGATTTAACGACTGGATGGCCTCCACATCGCTGATAACAGGATTTATCGCAAAAGAAACGGTAATATCCACACTGGCGGTGCTGACAGGAAGCGGAACGGAAAGCCTCGGCGCAGTCCTGGGAACGATATTCACAGTACCGTCGGCAATAAGCTTTTTGGTGTTCACGCTTCTTTATACGCCGTGCGTGGCGGCAATCGCCGCTGTAAAACGGGAACTGAACAGCGGTTTCAGAGCGGCTGTGTTTGCTTTTACGCAGTGTGCCATCGCATGGGCGGTATCGTTTATCGTTTATAATGTTATAAGATTTATGATTTAGAAATGAGAAGCAGGGGATATTAAGCTCATGAAAAGAATAACTTTATCAGCAGCTTTTATATTGTTAATAACAAGCTGTGACAGTAATAATAAGAATACAGATGTTACAGAAAAAACATTATCTGCGGCGGAAGCTTCTGCAACAGCAGTAATGGACTGATAAATAGGGGTTATACGGATGAATAAGAAAAATACCGGAAAAAATATATTGAAATTTATAGTAACGCCGACTGTAGTTTTAATAATTATTTTCACGATAACAGCATATAAGTTTTTATGGGATTTTTCTTCTTTGGATTACACCGTTATGGGGATTATTTTATTTGCCGTCCTAAGCGCCGGATTTTATATGTTAAAACGTAAAAAATCCGGTAAAAACAGCTGCGGCGGTGGTTGTGAAGGATGCGTCAGCGCAGGGGAGTGCAGAAATGAAAAACAACGGCAAGCCTAATTATGATAAAGAGCTTCAGCTGATTTTATCCGAACTGAAAACAACGCCTGAGCTTTTGCTTCACAGCTGCTGCGCGCCTTGCTCAAGCTATGTTCTGGAGTATCTATCTGAATATTTTAAAATAACTGTATTTTATTTTAACCCCAACATATATCCTGAAGAGGAATTCTATAAAAGAGCAAACGAACAGGAGAAGTTAATAAAGCTGATGGGGTGTAAGAATAATGTTTCTCTGATAACGGCGGATTATCAGCCGGAACGTTTTAACAAAGCCGTTAAGGGTTTTGAAAACAATGCCGAGGGCGGCGAAAGATGTTTCGCCTGTTACAGGCTGAGACTTGAAGAAACCGCAATGATGGCAGAAAAGCACGGTTTTGATTATTTTACCACGACGCTTTCGGTAAGCCCGTATAAGAATGCTCCCAAACTGAATGAAATCAGCCGGGAGCTGGGTGAAATATATAAGGTGAAAAGCCTGCCGTCCGATTTCAAGAAACTAAATGGTTACAAGCGTTCGGTTCAGTTATCGGAGGAATACGGTCTTTACCGTCAGAATTACTGCGGATGCGTTTTTTCATATAATAGTAAAGGAAAGCTGGATAATATACAATGAATTTATATATATCAAGGCATGGCGAGACAATATTTAATACTCAGAAACGTATTACCGGGAGTACTGATTCACCTCTTACGCCAAAAGGTATTGAACAGGCTGAAATGCTTGGGAAATCCCTTGACGGTATTATTTTCGATATGGTTTACTGCAGTCCGCTGGGACGGGCTGTACAGACAATCAGCGCGGCGTTCGGAGATAATGTTGTACCTTGCGTCGACCGGCGTCTGGCTGAAATTAACCTTGGAGTGATGGAGGGTTTGACATTCAGTGAAGCCGATGAAAAATATCCTCGTTCAGGAATGCTGTTTTTTACAAATCCGGTTTTATATGAAACACCGCCCGGCGGTGAGGGTTTAAACGGCATAATAAACAGGATAGCTTCCTTTATTGATGATGTAATAAAAAGCGGCTTTGAAAATGTTTTTATATTGACTCACGGATACGCTATGCGTGTGATACATGCCTGTACGGTTGGCAATAAATCCATTCCGGCAATAGCTGAAGCGCCTTCGTTTACGAATTGCAGCCTGGTAAAGTATACATATAATAAAGAAAAATGGGAACTGAAGCAAGATTATTGAATTTATGAAAGGCGGAATGAAAATGCAGAAAATAATGGAGCCGGTATTTGAAATACCCTACCTTATCGGCGTGGTGACAATCGGGTTAATAATGCTTCGGAAATCAAACGGGGTCAGACAGTATACGCTTTACGGGATAATGGCGGTAATATTAGGGTGCGGCGACGCTTTCCACCTTATCCCGAGGATGTACTCACTCCTGACCGACGGTCTTGAAAATCACCCTGCATCTTTGGGATTCGGAAAGATGGTAACATCAATTACAATGACCGTATTTTATGTCCTGCTTTTCCATATTTTCCTTTTAAGGTACGGAAAAAAGAAAAATACGATTTTAACCGCCGGTGCTTATACTCTTGCTGCAGTTCGTATTTTACTCTGCCTTCTGCCTCAGAATAACTGGCTTGAAAACGATTCTCCGCTTGAATGGGGCATATACCGTAATATTCCGTTTATTATCCTTGGCATATTAATCATTATATTATTTTTCAAGGAATCCAAAACCGATAAAGCCTTCAGGTTTATGTGGCTTGCCGTTGCGCTCAGCTTCCTGTTTTATATCCCCGTTGTCTTATGGGCGGATAAAATCCCTGTTATTGGTATGCTGATGCTTCCTAAAACCTGCGCTTATGTATGGATTGTCTTAATGGGATATAATGATTTGAAACGTTATAATAAACGGGAACTCCGATAGAGATTAACTGCTGTTAATATTAATGAGCAAGTATCCTTCTTTTACGTTCATTCCTGAATTTTTTTGAAAACTCGTATACTGCCACAAAAATTATTGCCGACACGGTTACATGAATAACGGTGTTCCATAACAGCGATACCGATACCGGCATCATTGAATTAACTATGGCTTTTCCTACCTGACAGCTGAAGACGCAAAGAATAACGGGTAATACTATATAGTCCCTGAGGTTGAATTTAGTTCCGGACCATTTGCATACGAATATTATACGTACGATATTACTGTAAATATTGCTAGCATAATATGAAATCAATACTCCGATAAATCCGTATGAATGGACAAACACAACAACGCAGACTATACGTATTGCGTATTCGCATAAAGAGTTTACTGTGGAGAAATTCTGTTTTCCGAGACCCTTTAAAATTCCTTCAAGTACAATTTCAAGATAAATAAAGGGTATTACCGGAAACAGCTTGACAAGCGTATCTCCCACAAGGCTGTCGGAGGGACATATGATTGTGCCTATATTCTTACCGCACATCAGTAATAACCCTGAAATAAAGAATGAATACGTACTGGATTTTGACAGCGTCTGATGTACGAGATGGCTGACGCGGTTTTTATTACCCGCGGAATTTGCACGGGCGATTTCGGGGATAATTATATTTGAAAGACTGCCGATAATAATTGCCGGATAAAAGATTGTCGGGATTATCATGGCTTCGAACATACCGTATTCGCTGAGAGCCCGTTCCGCAGAAGTGTTGTATCTGAGCAGAGCAATAGGAACAAGGGCTTCGTTCAGGGATGACATTATCATCTGAACATAACCGCTTAAAAGTATCGGAACCGAAAGCTTTAAGTAACCTGGTATATTTCTTATTTTTGAAACATTGCCGGGATATGCCGAAAAGGACTTGTATTCGGGGATGTATTTAAAGGTAAGGTATATAAAGCTTACCAGTTCTCCGAAAAGAATTGAAACGGACAGAATAATATAAATACTTAATCCTTTGTCAAGCAGAAAAATAATACCCGGAATAAGTACAATCCATTTTGACATAAATTCTAATATGTCGCCTGTGCAGGGAATATCAATCCTGCGGTTCGCATGAAAATATCCTTTTATGCATGAACCGATTGAAGCAAGGGGAAGCGATAAGGCTATTATGCGTACCGCTATGGAAAGTTCCGGATTATCTGCAAGCTTAACCGAAATAATGCCGGCTAGAATAAAAGAAATAAAAGCAAAGAATCCCGATAAAGCAAGTGAAAACGACATGGAGTATTTCATGATTCTGGAACAGTTTTTATTTCCCGAACCAAGCTCCTCGGATACAAGCCTGTTTGTAGAAAGGAATATATTCCCGTTTGCAAGAACCA
Organism: Ruminococcus sp. UBA946; assembly: GCA_002293295.1. Classification (GTDB taxonomy): domain Bacteria; phylum Bacillota; class Clostridia; order Oscillospirales; family Ruminococcaceae; genus UBA946. The sequence continues at coordinate 13,953 of DBCY01000185.1, forward strand.
TAATAAAGCCGAAGAATGAAAATACCAGCGTCATAATACCGACCGACGCAGCGCCCAGCCTGTTTGTTATATAAATATTAAGCAGTAATCCCATACCCTGTAAAAAAAACGACATAACAGTAAGTTTTATCGTATCTTTAGCTATTGGGTTTATAAAAACTTTTATAGGTAATCCCTCGTTTCTTGTTAAAATCTCTGAATATTACGGTAAAATTATTGCTAACCGTTGCTATTTCCCTGTAATTTGTATATAATAGCATTAATAATATGATTAAAGTTTTTTAGGTTCAGTATAAAAGTATGCGGAAGTTGTCCTGAATAGACTAGTCTGAAAGGTGTATTTTAATATGACAAAGGCTGAATCGTTTTTCAAGGATATTAAAAGTAAGAAGATTGCTTTTATCGGAACCGGAGTCAGTCATAATGACCTGATTCTGATGTTTTTGAAAAAAGGCTTTGACGTTACGGTCTGCGATAAGAAAACACGCGGTCAGACAGAGGAGCTTGCCTCCCTTTTCGAAAAAAACAACGCTAATCTTTCGCTCGGAGAAAAATATCTGGAGGCTGTATATAAAGCCGATATTGTTTTCAGGACGCCGGGCATGTATTATTATACGCCCGAACTCATTAAAGCCCGTGAAATGGGAATTACGGTAACATCCGAAACAGAGGTTTTCTTTGATTTATGCCCGTGTAAAACATATGCCGTTACGGGTACCGACGGTAAAACCACCACTACGACTATAATTTCCGAAATGTTATCAAAAGCGGGTAAAACAGTACATAAGGGCGGAAATATAGGAAAGGCTCTTCTGCCTTGTATTGATAGCATAGACAGCTCGGATACAGCCGTTGCCGAGCTGTCAAGCTTTCAGCTGATTTCGATGAGGAAATCCCCGGATACCGCCGTAATAACAAATATTTACCCCGACCACCTGAACGTCCACAGCGGTATGAAGGAATATGTTGAGGCTAAAAAAAATATCATTATTCATCAGAACGCATTTTCAAAGGCTGTGATTAATTATGACAATGACGAAACCATTGCTTTATCTTCGGACGTAAGGGGTGAGCTCGTAGGGTTTTCGCGCAGGGGAGAGGTAAAAAACGGCGCTTTTCTGGATAATGACGGATATTTGTGCTACAGCGACTACGGTAAGGTTAAAAAGCTTTTTCATAAGGATAAAATAAAAATACCGGGTATGCATAATGTCGAAAACTACCTAGCCGCAATATCCGCTGTCTGGGGGGATGTCCCGGCTGAAGATATGGCTTATGTCGCAGGAAGCTTCGGCGGCGTCGAGCACAGAATCGAATTTGTACGTGAAGTGAACGGCGTCAGGTATTATAACGACAGCATAGCGACAAGCCCCGTCAGCGTTATTGCGGGACTTAATTCGTTTGAACAGAAGCTGATTGTAATTGCGGGCGGTTCTGATAAAAATCTTGATTACAATTTGCTTGCGGAATCTGTGAACAAGCGTGTAAAGGCGTTAATCCTTACAGGAGATACGTCCGGAAAAATTGAAGCTGCCGTAAAAGGTTACAGCAGCTATAATCCTGATGAATGCCGCATTGTTAAAGTCGGGTCAATGGAGGATGCCGTGCTTACCGCTAAGAATACCGCCGTTGAGAATGATATAGTAATCCTTTCTCCGGCTAGCGCCAGCTTCGATTCTTATGTTAATTTCGAGCAAAGGGGTAACCACTTCAAAGAACTTGTAAAGGAAATAAAATAAATTATGGATTTGGAAAAAATAATTTTTAAGCTTTGCGGGGCAAAGGGAATTGCGGGCGATGAAACCGAAGCCTCCGAAACAGCTCTCGGATACTTAAAGGAATATACATCCGACTGCTATATCAAAAACGGGAATGTAATCGGCAATTTCGGTGTTCGGGAACCGGGTAAACCGCACATACTTCTTGACGCTCATATTGACCAAATAGGATTTACCGCGCTTCATATCACTGATGACGGATTCTTGAAAATCGGTAACATAGGGGGTATTGACAAACGGATACTCCTTGCGCAGGAAGTTACTATATCGGGGAAAGAGACGGTTTACGGGGTAATATGTTCCGTGCCGCCGCATTTAGCCGATAAGGATGATAAAGTGCCGGAAATGTCGGATATTTATATAGATATTGGTATGACGAAGGAAAAAGCCGAAAAAATCATTTCACCCGGCGACGGTATATTGTTTTATAAAAAATGTTCAAAGCTTTTAGGCGGCAGGCTCACCGGTCCCGCGCTTGACGACAGGTGCGGAGTTGCGGCAATCCTGAAAGCTGTCGATTTGCTGAAGGAAGCCGAACTGAACTGTTCATACAGCGTTCTTTTTTCCGAACAGGAAGAGGTTGGGGAAAGGGGCGCTAAAACCGCTGTATACGATATTGACCCGGATATTGCGATTGCCGTTGACGTAAGCTTTGCTCTTACATCCGATGATTCGGAGCTTAAGTGCGGCAAGCTCGGCGAAGGGTGCATGGTCGGGATTTCCCCTGTTCTCGACAAAAGACTGTCCGCGCGAATGATTGAAACTGCGAAGAAAAACAGCATTCCGTATCAGATTGAAGTGATGAATAAGGAAACCGGAACAAACGCCGACAGGTTTTCATTGAATAAAAGCGGCGTAAACGCTGTTACCCTTTCCATACCGCTTAGGTATATGCATACTCCGGTTGAGGTAATATCTCTTTCCGACGTTGAAAGCACAGCCTCGCTTATTGCGGCTTATATGATGTCGGTTAATGATAAGGAGGCTTTATAATTGAATGACTTTAAAGAAATATTAAAGGATTTGTGCTTACTTAACGGAACCTCCGGCGACGAAGATTTTGTAAGGGAATATATATGCGGTTACTTGGACGGTTTAAACGGGTGTGAATATAAAGCCGACCCCTTGGGTAATTTAATTGTTTATAAAAAGGGTAAAAAAAGGTCTGAAAACAAAGTTATGGTTTCGGCGCATATGGATGAGGTCGGTATGATTGTGACCTCGGTAAAACAGGACGGGACGCTGACGGTTTCACCTGTCGGAGGCATTGACGCAAGAGTCGCCGCCGGAAGGGGAGTAACCGTCGGAGAAAAGCGTATTAACGGGGTAATCGGTTCTAAGGCGGTTCATAATATGTCTTCCGAGGAGAAAAAAACCGCTCCGAAGTTCTCTGATTTATATGTTGATATAGGAGCCGCCGATAAGGATGAAGCTCTGAAACATATTTATATCGGGGACAGGGTGTGCTTTGATTCTGAATATATAGAATTCGGGGATGGGTTAATAAAATCCAAGGCGATTGACGACCGGTTCGGGTGCGCGCTGCTTTTATCGCTTGCGGGTAAAGAGCTTGAATATGACTGCATCCTGACCTTTACCGTTCAGGAAGAGGTCGGGCTAAGGGGAGCCAAAACCGCCGCTTATACGGTTAATCCTGATTTTGCGATTGTTATAGAAGCCACTACAGCGGCTGATATACCTCTTTGTTCGGATGAAAAACGATGTTCGGCGCTTGACAGGGGAGCCGTCGTTTCATATATGGATAAGGCTTCGATATATGATAAAGAGATGTATAATATTTCCATGGAAATAGCAAAAGTGCATAACATAAAATGGCAGACAAAAAGTATAGTTGCAGGAGGGAATGACGCCGGAGCGATTCATATTTCAAGAGGAGGAATCCGTACGCTTGCAATTTCAGCTCCGTGCAGATACCTTCATTCACCGTGCTGTGTTGTAAAGTATAATGACTTAACAGAAATACGAAAGCTTACTGAACTGATGATTGAGAAAGTGTGCGGGCTTTGATTACGCAGATTTATAACACAAAGGATATAAAGCTCAGCATGAATTATTACGGAAGAAAAATATGCTCTCTCATAAAAGCTTACGGGGTAAATTATCCCTTCTGCAGGCTGTATAAAACTGACGGGGGTTATTTGCTGATATATAATTCATCAATGATTATTGACGTTATCGGAGAAAATACAGATGAAGTTTCAGAATTTATAAAACTTATTAAACCGGTGTCCGTTGAATCGGAAAACAGTATAGGATTAAATATTAAGGATGGATATATAAAAACTAACAGGACGCTTTTTCAAGGAATTCCTAATAATAATAACGTAAACATTGAAAAGGTTAAGATAAATACTGATTTGAACAGAGTATATTCCTTACTGTGCGAAGGATTCGGATTAAAGGACTATGAATCATGGTATGCCGATATATCTCACAGAATAAGGCATGGCGTTACAAGGGTTTTTTTATATAACAGCACTACTGTTACCGAACAGTTTGATATTGACGGTTTTGTTTTTTTGTCACATATTGCCACAGGAAAATCCGGCAGAGGAAAAGGCTCCGCCCGCAGCCTGCTTTATTATTTAAGCCGGGAATATAGTATTAACGGCAAAACGATGTATTTGTTTTCTTTGGATGAAAGAGAATCATTTTACAGGGAAATAGGCTTTATACCCGTAAACAGCGGTTATCTGTATGAACTGAACATATAAATATATAAACGAACTTATGAATGGAGTTAATTATGGCTGAAATTTATGACCCGAAGCCAGTTGAAACAAAAGGATTTGAAATCGATGAAAAAATATTAAGAATTGCCGCGGAAGCTGAAACAAACTGTGAGGCGGCATTCAAGGAAATTGAAAAAACAGCGCAGCACAACGGGGAAAAGGTACTTAGGGCGTTTATAAATAATAAAGTAAGCGCCGGCTGTTTAAACGGCACTACCGGCTACGGTTACGGCGATACCGGAAGGGATACGCTTGAAGCGGTTTATGCTGAGGTTTTCGGAGCTGAGGATGCACTTGTCCGGCATTCTTTCATATCGGGTACCCATGCGCTTACCTGCGCTCTGTTCGGCATACTCCGTACCGGCGATAAAATAATCAGTCTGACAGGCGCGCCGTATGATACGCTTGAAGAAGTTATCGGAATCAAAGGCTGCGGAGGGAACGGTTCGCTTAAGGATTTCGGCATAATGTATGAACAGGTGGATTTACTTGCGGACGGCAAACCGAATCTGGCTGAAATATTTCAAAAGGTGAAGGTGGCAAAAGCCGCATATATTCAGCGTTCAAGGGGATATTCGCTTCGTCCGGCGCTTACAACTGAAAATATAGCTGAGATTGTGAAAGCCGCAAAGGGTGCAAATCCCGGGATTATTATTATTGTTGATAATTGCTACGGTGAATTTGTGGAAAAAAGCGAACCTGTTCAGTCCGGCGCGGATTTGATTATAGGTTCGCTCATAAAAAATCCGGGGGGCGGGATTGCCGAAACGGGAGGATATATCGCCGGTCGTAAGAAATACATTGAATTATGCTCCTACAGGCTTACCAGCGTTGGCATAGGCAAAGAAGCGGGATGTTCGCTGAATCAGAATAAGCTTATGTATCAGGGATTGTTTTATGCTCCCGAGGTTGTTGCGAATGCAGTAAAAACAGCGGTATTTACATCGGAAATTATGTCATTGCTGGGATTTGAAGCATATCCTGAAACTAATGCGAAACGCGGTGATATTATTACCGCTGTAATGATGAAATCACCGGAAAACCTCATAGCTTTCTGCCAGGGGATACAAAAGGGTTCGCCGGTTGACAGCTTCGTATCCCCTGAACCGTGGGAAATGCCCGGATATGATTCGAAGGTGATTATGGCTGCCGGTGCGTTTAATATGGGTTCATCAATAGAATTATCGGCTGACGCACCTTTGCGCGAACCATATGCTGTTTACGTCCAGGGGGGACTTACTTATCCGACGGGCCGCATGGGTATTTTATGCGCCTTGCAGGAAATGCAAAACAGGCATTGCCTTAAACTAAGGTAATTATTATTTGACTTTAGAATAACATATACAGAACACAAGTCTGTTTAATATGAGAAAAACAGCGTTTTTTCCATACTGCATAATAATGTCTGCCGGAACAATAAAAAGTGCTGTTAAGATGTATAACGGCAGCGTTTTTTAATTGTTCAGCAGACATTATATTGATATTGACTAAATTATTTATAATATATTTGTGAAATTATACAAATCAATTACATACAATTATGTTTTTGAAAAAAAAGAGGGGAATTATTTGTTTTACTATTGAAACCTTAATAAACAGCAAAGGATGGTTATGATTATGTTAAAAAAACATAAAATTTTATCTCTGGTTTTAGCGGCGTTCCTGATGTCATCAGTTGTTCATACAGCTGCATTTGCCGAGGAGATTCCTTCGGCTGATATTGCCGTAACCACACCCGGAGTTCCCCCGGTTATGCCTCCTGTACTTCCGGGAAGTACGTCTGACGAAAGCGATGTAGCTATGAGAGCCGCTCTGACAAAAGTAAAGGAACGTATTTCAGTTCCCTCAGAGCTGTCGGAATTTACTTATTCATCTTATACAAACAGAAATACGACCTCATATAATTTTAACTGGAATACTCCTTCTTCCGCATCTGTAAGCAAAACCTTAAGCATTACTATTGTAGGTGATATTATCACCAACTACTATTATTATGACGGTAAAAACAATAACTGGAGCGAACCCAGGCTTGCTAAGCTGTCCGATACGGAGCTTCTTAAAAAAGCAAAGGACGCTTTGAAAAAAGCCAATCCCTATATTGCGGCAAGGTCTGTTATGACTTCAAACGGCACCACCCTATTCGGTTCAACCGCCGGTTTTTCTTTCAAGCGAATGGTAAACGGCGTTCCCGCAGATTATAATAACGGAACAATCGAGGTAGATAAGAATACCGGCAGTCTTGTTTCAATGTATGTGACATGGTGGGACAACGCCTCTTTTGAAAGCAAGAACGGCGTTCTGACGCAGGATGAGCTTATAAAAGCTTATAAGGAGCTTAATACCCTTACTCCATACTACAGAATCAGCACCGACTGGCAAACCGGAAAAAAATCCGTATATATTGTATACGAGCCTTCCTTCACAAATGACATTGACGCAAAAACCGGGAAGGAATCCTCAATGTATAAGGACAGGAATAAACTGCTATACGGAAGTAACGACATAGTAGCAATAGATGAAGAAGACCTTTTAGTAGACACAACAGCGCCTGCCGAAGGCAGCGCCTTTGTAAAATTCACTCCCTCCGAAATAAAAGCAATTAACGCAAATGAAAAACTGATTACAAAAGAAAAAGTAAATGAAATACTGAAAAATGACAAGTATATAAAGCTGAACGACGATTTCAAAACAACATACTCCAACCTATATGAAGAAGTCGATAATTATACCGACACTTCAACCTATTATTGGGATTTAGGATATGAATATAATAAAAACAGTCATATTAAAAACATTAACGCCCGTATTAATGCGGAAAACGGTGAGATTATTTCCTTCAACAGTTATAGCTATTATTCGTCCAGACAGGATGAAGATAAAAAGCCAAAACTTAACGTTACCTCTGCTGCTAAGACTGCGGAAGAAGCTTTAAAATACTATCTCCCCGATATAGCCGATAAATTCAAAGCTAATCAAAACAACTTAAAAGAAGTTGAAACCTGGGGAGAAAAAAACGAATATTACGAAACTTCAAGAATTTTTACCTTTAACAGGTTCGTTGGAGGTATTCAGGTTACCGGAGACGACATAAGGATAACAGTGGATTCTGAAAATCAGGTTACCGGGTTTAATTATAATTATTCGGACGACGTTAAATTCCCCTCGGCAAATTCAATCATATCAGTTGAAAAAGCTTATGAAACGGCATTCGCAGAAAAACCCGCCGGGCTTAAATACAGCGGTTTCGTTGACAATGAAGGCAAGGCTCACACTTATCTTGTATATAATCCCGGAAGCTATTATGTAAACGCAAGAACCGGAAAGCTTTGTAATTATGACGGTACTGATTTTATTCCGGACGGTCCGGATAGCGTTTTTTCGGATATTGAAGGTATAGCGGCAGAAAAGGCGATTACCGAGCTGAAACGTCACGGTGTTTCGCTTGTAACATCAGGCGGAAAATTCGAACCCGATAAGCTTATAAATAGCTCTGAATTTACAGATTTTTTAAGCTTGATATACAGAAACAACGGCGGTATTACCCCATATTCCGCGGGAGCAAATGATGCTTCAGAAGTGGTTGAAGATATTAACGGCAATATTGTATATCTTACTAAAGCAGATGCCTGCAAATATCTTGTTCAGGCTTGGGGTGCCGAGGATTACGCAAAGCTTAAGGGAATTTACACCACCCCGTTCAGCGACGTTCCCTCAACCCGTTCCGACATAGGCTATATAGCGCTTTGTTACGGCAAGGGCGCGATTTCGCAGACAAGCGGAAAATTCAACCCCGACAGTTCAATGACTCGCGCCGAGGCAGTCAAGATGATATACGACTATCTTGTAAAACAGCAGTAATTATTTTGCTCTCCTTAAAAATTTATATATTTTTTTCTCCCATACGTTTTTTGTATGGGAGATTTTTTACATATATTACATATCCTCAAAACAGGGAACCCCTGCGACAAATTCGGATTCTAACCCCAGACTTTCAAAATAACCGCACATTGCAACACAGGCGAATTTTTCGGATGAATAATGCGTACCTCCAAGCAGGTTTATTTTATTTTCCCTTTCGAGCCTGTGAGCTTCGGCGGAATAAATGCTTTCAACCGAAATTCCAGTAATATGAACGTTTACACCCTCTTTAAGCAAATCCGCAATAACCGCATTGTCATTCCCGCCGCCTGCGCAAAGGCTTACAAGACCGTTTTTAATTTCAGGAGTACCGTATTGGTAAAGCCTGGTTTCATGCCCGGCTGCCAAGGAATATTTTTCATTCAGTTCCTGGACAGTTTTACATCCTGTTTTCCCGATAATTCCGCATACCGCCCCGTAATAATCGCAGTAGGGCTTTATAATTTGTATTTCAAGCTTATCCGCTAAGGTTTTAGTAGTTGAATACTCACTGTAATTATCAAGCGGCAGATGAAAGTTAAACAGCGAAATACGCTTATCCCGCAGCTTTTTAAGCAGCTCCGGATTAATTTGATAGAAAGCTATGTCAGGGTTTATGCTTAAATCCCACACGAGCGGGTGGTGTAAAAACAACATAGCGTCGGTAACGCCGTAGTCTATAATTTTTGTAAGAACCTTATCTGACGGGAATACCGCGGTATATACCTTTCCTATATCCTCCGCAAAGTCGCAAAGAAGACCCAGACTGCGGTTTTTGAAATTATCGCAGATAAACTCTGCATTAACAGTCATTTCGTCATCATACCAGTTTTCCGAAAAATCGGATGTGATAAAATCCTTTTCAAGCTGTTCATATAAATATTTTGCTTTCATAACAAACATCCTTACTCCTTACTCCTTACTCCTTACGCCTCATAACTCATACATTAAACCTGAACAGAACGACATCCTCATCCCGCATGACATATTCCTTACCCTCGGAACGGACAAGACCTTTTTCCTTACAGGCAGCCATAGAACCGTTTTCCATCAGGTCGGTAAAGCTGACAACCTCTGCACGGATAAATCCCTTTTCAAAGTCAGTATGGATTTTCCCAGCCGCCTGAGGGGCTTTGGTACCTTTTTTAATAGTCCATGCCCTGACTTCCTTTGGTCCTGCCGTCATGAATGAAGCCAGACCCAAAAGGGAGTAGCCTTCTTTTATAATCCTGTCAAGACCCGATACGTTAAGACCCAGCTCCGAAAGGAACATAGCTTTGTCTTCGCCGTTCATATCTGATATTTCAGCCTCAAGCTGGGCGCAAATCGGAAGAACGGAGGCTTTTTCGGTTTCAGCGATAACGCATACGGTTCTAAAATGCTTTGAGGTTTCAATATTGTTCCTGAAATCATCCTCGTTCAGATTTGCGGCAAAAATGACGGGTTTTGCAGAAAGCAGCGGAGTTGTCCTGATTATTTCCGCTTCCTGTTCCGTAAAGCCGTATGAGCGGGCAGGTTTACCCTCCTCAAGATGTATTTTTAAGCTTTCCAGCAGCTCCGCTTCCTCCGAGTATTTTTTATCACCCTTAACCAGTTTTTTACAGCGTTCAATTCTTCTTTCAATCATTTCAATATCGGAAAAAATCAGTTCAAGCCCTATAATTTCAATATCCCGGGCGGGATTGATTTCACCTTCAACATGAATTATATCCGTATCCTCAAAACACCTTACAACGTGAACTATTGCGTCCACCTCGCGTATATCGGACAGGAACTTATTGCCAAGACCTTCTCCTTTTGAGGCTCCCTTTACTAATCCGGCTATGTCAACAAATTCAAGGACTGCCGGAGTAAACTTTTCAGGGTTATACATTTCCTTTAACTTTACGAGCCTCTCGTCGGGAACCGATACGATTCCTATATTGGGTTCAATAGTACAGAACGGATAATTTGCCGATACTGCCCCCGCGTTTGTCAGAGCGTTAAAAAGAGTGCTTTTCCCCACATTCGGAAGACCGACCATACCAAGCTTCATAATTAAAATTCCTTTACAGATATTATTTTACGTGAATAATTATACAGCATTTTATTTAAAATGTAAATAGCGGATTTTATGAAAAAATATAATGAAAATTATAAAAACCATTGTAAAAAAATAAACTATATGTTATAATGCAATTAAAGGTATTTAACGAGTATAATAGCAAGGAGCTTGTTATGACAGATAATGAACTGATTGATATATCTGAAAAAGCGCAGTCCGTAGCTTATGCTCCGTATTCTGGATTTAAGGTGGGTGCCGCTCTGCTTACCTCTGAAGGAAAGGTTTTTACCGGATGCAATATTGAAAACAGCTCTTACGGCGCGTCTGTATGCGCCGAAAGAACAGCCGTTTATAAGGCAGTTTCGGAGGGTTACACCGATTTTTCGGCAATTGCCGTTACTTCAAGCGGCGCCGGAATTACATTCCCGTGCGGTATATGCAGACAGGTTCTGAATGAATTTTCACCAGATATGCGCGTCATTTTATGCGAAAAGGGAAATGAACCGGTAAGCTTCATGCTTTCCGGACTGCTGCCGAACGCATTTAAATTATAAATCATAATATAATAATAAAATTAAGTTATAAGTGTGAGAAAGAATCGTTTTCAAACAGGC
>DBCY01000044.1 GCA_002293295.1 Ruminococcus sp. UBA946
AGGTTCTTATAAATAAATTTCTAAGATGGTTTTAAATTTCATATATGTATGGTATAATATATTTAGGAATAAGATTTCGGGAGTAAGGAGTGAGGAAGCAGGGCTTTAAGTTATGCTTAAAACTCTGAATAACATATGAAAAAATACTATTCGGATAACAGAAGCTTAAATTTTTTGAGAGTAACAGTGTTTATTATGCTAATCGGTATAATTTTAGGATTAAAATACTTACTGTATTATCTTGAGGGGAGATTCCCTCAGTTTTTCACAGCCCCTTCAGTAAGCCTGCCGGCAATACTGATATGGGTATTTATAGCGGCTTTTGCGGTAAGCTACGTTATAATAATATTGATTGTGCTTCCGATGTGGTACCGTTCGCTTAGCTATATGGTATCGTCGGAGGAAGTAATAATAAACTCAGGGATATTCACAAGGAAACGGCAGTATATGAAAATATCGGCAATACAATACACAAGCATACTGTCGATGCCGTTCTCGAAATACCTGGGATTGAATTTTCTTGTTATAAGCGCGCACGGCGGACGCATGGCAATGATGTTTTTATCGCATAAAGATATTACGGAAATATCCGGAAAACTGCAGAAATATGTTTTTATTTAACTAAAATTCCACAGGATAAGGGGGGTTAATTTGAAACGTCAGCACCCGGTTGCGATACTGAGATACACGACAAAAAACTTCTGGCTTCTTTTAATACCCGTAATAAGAGGGTTTGCCACGCCTGATTTCAATCTGCAGACCTGGCTTAACGTAGCGTTTTTTAATATTATAATTATATCGGCTCTGTTTTTATTCGCCTTTATACGCTGGAGGTTCGTAAAATATGAATTCAGGGATGAAAAATTCGTTTTTAACGGAGGCGCTTTACTTAAAATAAATTATGAGATTCCTTACAGTATAATATCTGCCGTATCTACAAAACGTATATTCTGGATGCGCCCTGCCAAAGCCGTCTCCGTTTATATAGATTCAGAATCAAGGGCTGCCCTTAATAGGCGCAATGACGCCGATGTATATATAATCATACACAGCAGCGAGCTTCCTCAGATATTCGGTGTCATACTTCAGAAAAACCAATCCGTTAAAATGACATACAAGTCGTCAAAATGGAACCTTTTTATATTCTCGATACTCTTTTCATCAACGCTTTCGGGGCTTGTTTTTATCGGAACTTTCTTTATTCAGGGGAGCAAGGTTCTGGGCGAACAGCTTGAAAGCCGGTTTTTAACGGCAATAACGGACGTCACTGAAATTGCCGGGAAGGTGATAAGCGGAGTAACTCCGTTTGCTGTCGGCATTTTAGCCCTTATTTTTATGGGATGGCTTTATTCATTTATTACAAATCTGCTGAGGCACCTTAATTTCAACATCATGCGTACCGGCAGAAACATAACAATAGAAAACGGATTCTTCACCCGGTGGAAATATTATATAAACACCGAAAAAATAAACTATGCCGACATAAGGCAAAACCTGCTTATGAAAGTATTCAGCGTAATGTCGGTTCATGTCAGCTGTTCGGGTTACGGAAAGGCAAAAAACGAAATCCCCGTGTTCGTCCCCGTGACGACTAAAAAAAGGGTAATCGGTTCAATGCAGATGCTCCTTCCGAAATTCCGTTTAAAGGATGTCAGTATAAAGCCGCAGTTTAAATTCCTGCTTCGTTTTATAGGACCGCCCGTTTTTCTTATTTTAGCCGTAATTGCTTCAAGCTTTGTCTCTGTATGGATTTTCCCTGAGTGGTATGATGTAATTATTTTTGCGTTTATAATGTTTGAAATTCCGTCAGTATATTTACTGATTGTAAAAATAATAGCATTTTTAACAAGCGGTACAAATTGCTGCGATGATATTATAACACTGAAATACTGTAATTTTTATCAGTTCCATCAGATTATCGTTCCGAAGCATCGTATCGCGCTTATTAATGTAAGGCAGAATATTTTCCAGCGCATGAACAAATCCTGCGACCTTATAATATATACAAATGCCGAGTCGCCGAAAAAACACAGGGTAAAGGGACTTGCCCTCAATGAAGTGTCTTTTTTTCTGGGTGAGACGGGGATACGGCTTACAGAAGATGAAGTTATAACAAAGAAAAGAAAAGCGGTCAATGGCAGGAAAAGCCCTCTTAAAGCCCATTAACATTTTTTTATTCATTCTGCTGCAGCTCGTCCCTTAATTCCGTACCCGGGTAATAATGCATAAGGATTTCATCGTAAGAAAAGCCCTCGTTTGCCATAGCGTTCGCGCCGTACTGGCTTAATCCCACCCCGTGCCCGTAACCTTTTGTAGTTACGGTGAAAATATCGTCTTCATCGTTATATCCGACGGTGAAAACGGCTGAACGCAAGCCTAAAAGCGAGCGGAAATCTGTCCCTGAAATCTCGGAGCTTCCGGCTTTCATATTTATAACCGTCCCGGAACCGCTTTTCTCCAGAATTTCAAACCATTCAGAGGGGTCTTTTTCCAGAGAAATCCCGTTATATCCGGATGTCAGCAAGCTTTTCATTTCATCCGACGAAAATGTTTTTTCCTCAAGGTATGCCGGTGAATCGGTATCATGTTCACTGTCAACGGGAATAAGGTATTCGACATGATTCCCCCATATAACTTCAGCGCTTTCGGTTTTTCCGCCGGATGTCGAATGAAACGCAGCCACAATCGGTTCACCGTCATAATAAAGGACTTTACCGATTACGCCGGTCACGGCTTCGGATATTTTTTCGTAATATTCCTCATATGCTTCGCCGTAAAAGTCCTTTGCCTGCTCCGTTGTAAAATAAGCCTGATATTTCGTGCTGTCGTTTGATATATATGCGCCCAGAAGCTCAATATCCGGCATTAAAAGCTGTTTTTCCTTCTGCCGTTTCGCATATGTATGGGCGGCTACAGCCTGAGCCTTCAGGGCTTCCGGGTGAAAAGACGCCGGCATTTCTGCAAGAACCGCCCCGATTATGTAATCCTTCATCGTAATTCTAACAACTTGTCCCGAAGTAAAATCCAGTACCGTAAATTCTTCGCTTCCGTCATAAAACCCGGAGTATTCAATTTCCTTTGTCTCCCCCCGTGTTTCATCATATTCTGTATAATCAGGCATTTTTTCAAGTTCGGATTTATCATTGTTTTCCGTGTAACTTTTTATGGTATCGTCTTTTGACATGACAGACGGAGCTTGCGCATGATATGGTTCAAAAAATGCCAGCATCGGGATTATCGCTACAAGGACTGTAAATACCGCCCCTATTTTAAGCATATTCTTCAAATTTATTACCATCCTTTCCGGACTGCCTGTCCCCAGCGGTATTCAAACGCTGTTTAATAAATATAATGAATAATAATTAATTCTCGGCTTTTTCTTGACTTTATAATGTAATTATAGTAAAATAATATGTGTATAATTGTAAACATTTCAATTGCCGGGTATACGGCTTATAAGATTACGCCTTTAAACGAACATGCCCTTAAATATTTTATGCGGAGGATTTGTAAAACATAACAATAATTATTTCTGTTGCCATGATTTATATTAAAAGATAATATTATTAAGGAGAATCTGACATGCCAAAAAAACAAACGGCTGCCCCGGAAAAAAATAAAAAATTTGCTTTGGATAAAAAAATATCATTGTATGTGTATTTAGCTGTAGTTATAGGAGCTGTTATTTTCAGGACTCAGCAGCTCAGCTCAAATATGAATTTCGCCGAAGGCAGGTACTATGATGACAGCCTGGTTAAAAATTACACTTTTATGTGGCTTGCCGCCGGATTTCTGTTAATTGCCGCGGTTCTGCTCCTGGGAAAATCCTCGGATAAAATCATAAACTCCTGCATACTCATAAACCCCATGCGTCTTGATTATGACAAGGTCAGCAAAAAAATGTCAGCGAAGATTTCAATACCGATGTTCATGATGGCAATGCTGCTTTTATACGACACACTTTCCGAACTGATTAACGTTGTAACAGCAAATCTGGAATTATCCACCGAGGATAATCCCGTATTTATTTTTTCAGGCGTTAAACCTATCAGATGGTTTATATATTTATTCGCCATAACCCTTGTAATTACATTCGTTTCAGCCGGAGCAAACATTATAAAAGGGGACGGAATAACCGGGGGCAACTGCTTCTTTTTCGGATTTTTCCCCGTATGGCAGCTTCTTCGGATATTTGAAATGATAAATGAGGAGCAGATAATAGCGATTTATTCCGAAAAGGTATATATTATGCTGACCGCAATGGCTTCGTCAGTATTTATTCTTAACTCTATCAGGTTTTTTTCGGGTCATGAAAAGAAGCATACCCGGATTATAATGTGCATATCGGGGTATATGGCGTCCGTTTATGCCGCCGTTTCGGCGATTCCCAGGTATATCGTACTGTTTACGCTGGACTACAGCATACGCGAAGGTATGAACGCGCCCGAAACCTCGGAAATCGGAGTGATTTTTTTTACCGTTGCAATAGTGACAGTGTTCTGGAGCGCTTATCAATACAAGGAAATGCCGAAGCTTACGCTGAAAGGCGTAGGGAAACGCCGCTGGGCAGTTCAGACTGTTATTAAGGATATGGAATCTATTGATGAGAATAAGAAGCCTTAGTACCAATTAACAATTAAAAATTAACAATTAACAATGGCGGTATACCGCCTGCGGCGGTATGATTTTTATTTATAATCCGTAAATTTTTTAGCTGTTACGAGGTACTAGTACAATTGACATCAAAATCTTAACAATTCTGAAATAACTTTCTGATTGGGGAATCCAAGGGTGTATATTAACATGTGGCATTGGTGAACCATCTGAGGGACGCCATGCAGGGCGTCCCCTGCAAACATTAAAATCATCGCCGCAGGCGATACCACCATTGTTAATTGTTAATTGTTAATTTTTATTTAACACAGGGTACTAGGCTTTAAACAGTCATGATTCACGCGTCGGGAAAGGATGGGTTTAATATTGTCCTTCAGGAAATTTAAAAAAATCCTTCTGCCGGCGCTTTTATCGGCTGTAACGGCAGGCTGTACGCTGGGAGCTTCAGCCGACAGCCTTTTAACGCCTCCTAAGCTTTCGGAGGAACAGTCTGAAATTTATTCTGCTCTTGAAAAGGCGGCAGGGACGGATATATACCTGATATATCCTAAAAGCGGTACGTACAGGTCGGCGTTTGTTATTGAGAATATTGATGATGAACCGTCACCGGAGGCGATTGTTTTTTATGAAAAAGCGGGTGAACACGCAGACGGAAGCGGAAGCAATATTAGAATAAATGTCCTTGACAAGACGGACGGGAAATGGCGTTCAGTTTATGAACACGCGGGAACCGGAACCGAGATTGAAAGAATAATGTTTTCAAGCATCGGCGACAGTGATGAAATCAATATAATCATAGGCTACGGTATGATTTCCGGCGAAAAAAACGTACGGGTTTATAATTACAGGGACGGTTTGCTGAATATGCTTTATACCGGCTTATACAGTTCTGTATTTGTATCCGATATGGACAGGAACAATGAGAACGAGCTTGTCGTTCTGCATCCGAACAGTAAGGAAGAAGCGGCGTTCATATGCTTTGTTTCAAAAAAGGATGATGAATTTTTCGAATCATCGCGTGTTGAGCTTAATCCGGAAACGACGGATTATGTCAATCTTGCATACGGATATATAGGCAGCACGACGACGGCGTTGTTTATCGACGGTCTCTCTGACGGCTTGCTTACCACGGAAATCGTATACGCAATCAACGGCAATCTGCGTAATCCGGTATATCACAGCGAATCGGGGCTTTTATCCCAGACGTCAAGACCGCCCGAATACCTCTGCACTGACATCGACAACGACGGCTTCATTGAAATTCCCACTTTAGCGCTGTTTCAGGGTTATAACGAAGAAAGTCCGGAAAAATTGTACATTACTGACTGGAATGTATTTGAAAATTACAGCATCGTTAAAAAATATTCAAGCTATTATGATATAAAGAATGAATATTGTTTCATTTTACCGGCAAGATGGGATAATATCGTTACCGCAGGCATTGACGGCGTGACGGGGGACATTGTTTTTTATAAGTACAAGACAGATATTAATGCCAACGCCCAAAATGCAATAAAATTTGATATGAACGAGCTTTTGAGGTTTACTGTAGTATCCAGCGCTGAAGAGGCGGAAAACAAGCTTCTGGAAGGATATACGCTAATAAAGACAATGGACAGGCTGTATTATCTGATGAAAGCGCCGGTTAATGCCGATGAGCCGCTGCTCCTGACAAATACTGAAATAATAAACAATTTTTATATACTGGGGGATTAATAAAATATGTTGCCGAATGTATTTTTAAGTCTTCCGGGCTGTTTTTGCGTTAAAAACGGCTGAATAAAGAATTTTTGCGCGAATCGGTCAAAACATCCTGAAAGGACGGTTATAAATATGAGAAGAATACTTGTATGCGAGGATGAAGACGTAATAAGGGATTTCGTTGTAATCAACCTGAAAAGAGCGGGTTATGAGGTAGTCGACGTAAACTGCGGCGAGCGGGCCCTCGAAGTTTTTGAAAGTGAAAACGGAAATTTCGATATTGCTCTGCTTGATATTATGATGCCCGGAATTGACGGGTTTCAGGTCTGCAAAGCTTTGCGCAAAAAAAGCAGTACGCTGGGAATAATAATGCTGTCGGCTAAAACACAGGAGATGGACAAGGTAAGCGGATTAATGCTCGGAGCTGACGACTACATTACAAAGCCCTTCTCCCCATCCGAGCTTACGGCGCGGATTGATGCGATTTACAGGCGGGTAAGCATGTCTTTCGCACGGGGTGAGGACAACGATACGCCGGTAATAACCTCAGGGCCTTTCGTTCTGAACCTGAAAAGCCGTACCGTTACTAAAAACGGCGAACCTATTGACCTGACGCAGGTGGAATATCAAATACTGGAATATTTTTTAAACAATCAGGAAACGGCGCTTGACCGCTCAAGCATACTTACCCATATCTGGGGGGAAAATTATTACGGAGACGACAAAATAGTCGATGTCAATATCAGGAGAATCCGTATGAAAATTGAGGATGAACCGTCCAGTCCCAAATTTATTTCAACAATCTGGGGTTTCGGCTATAAATGGTCGGCAAAGGATGAATGAGTGTGGAGTTTGGAGTGTGGAGTTTGGAGTGTGGAGTTTGGA
>DBCY01000026.1:0-20663 GCA_002293295.1 Ruminococcus sp. UBA946
GCGTACTGAACAATTACACATTTCGTGTAATTGTTCCCGGAAACAGACTTCTTTGTTTCCGGAATAAATATAAATCCGTTCAAAATTGTAAAATAGGGATTGATTTATGACCGGTATTATGATATTATGAATTAAGTATTTTATATACCCGCTGGTTATTATTGCTTAAAGGAATGATTGTAAATATGGATAAGCAAAATGAAAAAGGCTCGTATAAAAACGTGCCTTACATTTTAAAAATGCTGTGGGAAGCGGATAAGCCATATGTAACCATGACGCTTCTGCACAGGCTTATAGGTTCAATGGCAGGGTTGATTCTGTCTGTTTACATGACGCAGTTCGTTTTTCGCGCAATCGAGGGTGCGGGTAC
The DNA here is from genome assembly GCA_002293295.1 of Ruminococcus sp. UBA946. Classification (GTDB taxonomy): domain Bacteria; phylum Bacillota; class Clostridia; order Oscillospirales; family Ruminococcaceae; genus UBA946. Next base: position 371 of record DBCY01000026.1, read on the forward strand.
CTTTGAACAGATGGTATGGTCGGTATTCTGGCTTTGCATGGCTCATGTTGTCGTACATATTGTTTCGGCTGTTGCTTACCGCATGGATAAGACCCGTCTGCCCAATATTTATAAAAGCATTTATACAAAGGTCATTGATGTCTCGATAAAAATGGATTATACGTATTTTGAGCAGTCGGATTTTTATGATAAATTCACAAGGGCGCTGGGCGAATCGGTTGAAAGGGGCTGGGCTGTCCTTGACGCCTGCGGATGGTGCTTCGGCGCTGTCTTTACAGCCGTTATGTCGGTAATTGTCGTTGCCGGAGTCGATTTTAAGCTGATGTTTTTTATCATTGTACCGCTGGTGTTAAGTGTGGCTTTCGGACGGAGGATACCAAAGCTTTATTATGATTTAAATATGGAGACTACCCGTGACGTGCGGATTTATAATTATTCAAAACGGGTTTTCTATGAAAAGAAATATGCCGGGGAGCTGAGACTTTATAATATAAAGAACGTTCTGCTGAAAAACCATAACGAGGCGTTTGACAATGTTTACGAGAAAACCGGGGTATGCTATAAAAAATTATTCAGAATAAACGTAATGGTTAATTTGTCCCGTGCTTTAATTTGCGTAGTAGCTCCGTATGCGTATATATACTATCTGAGCGTTAACGAGCCTAATCTTGATTTGGGGGCGTATATCGCGGCGGCGACGGCGGCTATCGGCTTCGTTGCGGGCAGGCTTCAGTGGGGTCTTAACCTCTTTTTTGACATGCGCAAACAAACGATGTTTATTGATAATTTAAGGGAGTTTCTTGATTATAAGTCTCCGTCGCAAAATAAAAACGCAGAAAAAACATGCGGCGGAATAAACGACATTGTTATTGAAAACATGGGATTTACATATGAAGGCGCTGAAATCCCGGCGCTGGACGGTATTAACATGACAATTAAGAGAGGTGAAAAAATAGCGGTTGTCGGATATAACGGAGCCGGAAAGACAACCCTTGTGAAGCTTCTTATGGGATTATACCCGGTATCTTCGGGTTGTATTAAGGCAAACGGAGAAAATATAAATATCTACGAGCCGAAATCATACCGGAAAAAATTCGGAACCGTTTTTCAGGATTTACAGGTATTCGCGCTGACTATAGCCGAGAACGTCCTGATGAAAAAACCGGAAAATGACGAGGAGCGCAGGTTTGTCACTACAGCCCTTGAAAAGGCTCAGTTCGGGGATACGCTGTCAGGGCTTGAAAAAGGAATAGATACGGTTGTATCGCGTGAATTTGATGAAAAAGGACTTGTGCTGTCGGGCGGAGGCACGCAGAAAATCGCTATAGCAAGGGTGTTTGCCAAAAACCCCGACATAGTGATACTGGACGAGCCTTCAAGCGCCCTGGACCCGATTGCGGAATATAAAATGTTCGAGAATATGATGAACATATCGGGAGGTAAAACGGTAATATTCATATCGCACCGGCTGTCGTCGGCGCGGGTCGCGGACAGGATTTATCTTCTTGACGGCGGAAAAATAGCCGAACAGGGTACTCATGACGAATTAATGGATATGGACGGTAAGTACGCCGAAATGTTCAGGCTTCAGTCTTCAAACTATATTATTGAGGAAGGGATTGAAATATAAATGGCGGGGAATAAAGAAAAACCAAAGGAAGACGTCAGGCTAAGAACAATTGTCGGCAACGTGATTTTCGTTCTGAAATACGCCATGCAGACTGATAAAGTGCTGGTTCTGGGGTATATAGGCGTTACCTGTATTTCAAGGGTTATCAATGCGGTTGTACACGTCGTCATTATCCGTCAGCTGATTAATTCTATCGTAAATCATGCTGCTCCGTCAGTTATGCTCAGGTATATTATTATGGCTGTTATTATAATTACAGCAGATATATTCCTTTCAAACGGCGCAGGCTTATGGAAAGATACCCGTCTGGTCAGGGCAACAAAAAATATTCAGAGACAGCTTCTGGAAAAAAGCGCGAAGGTGGATTTAATATGCTATGACAATCCCGCATATTATGAGGATTTCATAATAGCCGCCAGCCAGGCTGACCAGATGATAAGTCAGGCTGTAAACAGTGTTGCGTCCATACTCGGCGATTCTCTTTCAATTATATCATGCGGAATTCTGATTATGAGCATAAACCCAGTCATAGCTTTTTTCCCGGTCGCCGGTTTTATCGTAAATATAACGACGCGGTTTGCAATACAGAAACTGGAATACGAATATGATATGGAAAAAAAGGCGGTAAACCGAAAAGCCGACTATTCAAAGAGGGTTTTCTATCAGCCGGAATATGCAAAGGAAATCAAGCTCACCGATATTGAACTGCCTTTGAAAAATCAATTTCTGGAGGCTATTGAAGAGGAAAAAGCCATAGCGAAAAAATACGGAACCAAAATAGCGGGGCTGTCTCTGGTCAACTGGATATTTTCCTTCACGGTATTCAGGTTTTTCTGCGTTCCCGTTTATCTGGGGTATCTTGCGATTGTCAGGAAAATCATCGCGCTGGGCGACGTCGCGGCTTTAAATTCCGCGGCTGATACAATCCAGTGGCAGCTTGACCAGATGAATTACGCGCTCATTGATTTTCAGAAGGTTGGGCAGTATGCGCACCGGTTTAAAAGGTTCCTGGATTACAAGGAAAACCTTGAGGTATGGGAAGGCGATACAAAGATACCCGATAACGAAAACGGGCTGGAAATAAAGAATATAAGCTTCAGATATGACGGCGCGGACGTCTGTACTCTTAAAAATATAAGCATGAGTATTAAAAAAGGCGAGCGTATTGCCATTGTCGGTGAAAACGGCGCCGGAAAAACCACTTTTGTAAAGCTTTTAATGAGACTTTATGACGTTACGGACGGTGAAATAAAATTCGGAGGCAATGATATAAAGCGGTATTCCACAGCTGATTACCGCAGTAAAATCGCGGCGGTTTTTCAGGAATATCAGCTTTATGCCGCAACGCTGGCTGAAAATATTAAGATGAATATTACAGATAACTCGGATGATGAACGGCTTAACAAAGCGCTGTCGTTTTCGGATTTTGGAAAAAAGCTGGGCAACCTTAAAAACGGGCTTTATACGGAGGTTACCAAGGAATTTTCCGACGAGGGAACACTTTTTTCAGGCGGTGAATCCCAGAAAATCGCAATTGCCAGGATGTTCGCCGGTGAGCGGAATCCGTCCCTGGCGATTCTTGACGAACCTTCAAGCGCGCTTGACCCAAAAGCAGAATATATACTGAATCAGAACATTTCGGAAAAGGCAGGCGACTGTACGGTTATATTCATATCCCACAGACTGTCAACCACAAGGTCGGCAGACCGCATTTATCTGTTTGAAAAGGGCCGGATAACCGAACAGGGGTCACATAACGAGCTTATGGAGAGAAACGGGAAGTACGCGGAGATGTTTGCCTTACAGGCGGCAAATTATCAGTAAAACTTATCTTAAAGAGAATATTTTTTCATGCTTGACAAATAATAAAATCTGTGTTATCATAAATATCATAAAAGCTGTGAAAAGAAGAAGTAGTTGCCGCTAACCGGATAAAGAGAGCCTTTGGCTGGTGTGAAAAGGTTTCGGAGCAGTGATGAATACATCTTGGAGCTTATATCCCGAATTAATAATATGCAATACCTTATAACAGCTAAAAGTTACAATATAGCAAATAAAAATCATACCGCCGAAGGTGGTATACCACCATTGTTAATTTTTTAATTGTTAATTGCCAGTAGGGATATACGGTCAGCGCCCGTTACAGCGGACAAGGTCATTGTTATGTGAATTACCGGTGTTTGCATAAGAATGATAAACTGAGGTGGTACCGCGGATATATGGATTATTCGCCCTCTGACAGGTTTGCTTGTCAGGGGGTTAGTTTTATATAAAAATTAAATCATACCGCCGCAGGCGGTATACAACCATTGTTAATTGTTAATTTTTAATTGTTAATTGGTATTAAGGAAGGATGGTTATTATGACTTTATTTGAAGAATTTAAAAGGCGGGGTCTTATTGCGCAGTCAACTCACGAAAAGGAAATTGAAGAGCTTATAAACGGCGATGGCATATCGTTTTATATCGGATTTGACGCCACAGCCGACAGTCTTCACGTCGGGCATTTTTTACAGCTGGTAGTGATGAAGCATATGCAGAACCACGGTCACAGACCTATAGCCCTGCTCGGAACAGCGACGACCATGATAGGCGACCCCACGGGGAAAACCGATATGCGGAAAATGCTGAGCACTGATGAAATAAACCGCAATGCCGAATGCTTCCGCAGGCAGATGTCCCGGTTCATTGATTTTTCCGGCGGCAAAGCCGAGGTTGTACGCAACGGCGACTGGTTCCTTGATATGAATTACCTTGAATTTTTACGTGATGTGGGGCGTTATTTTTCCGTAAACCAGATGCTGACGGCGGAATGCTTTAAATCAAGGCTTGAGGGCAGCGGTCTGTCTTTTCTGGAATTCAATTACATGCTTCTGCAAAGCTACGACTTTTTGCATTTGTTCAGGACTATGGGTGTAAAGCTGCAGCTGGGCGGAAACGACCAGTGGAGCAATATGCTCGGCGGAGCCGACCTTATCAGGCGGGTTGAGCAAAAACCGGCATACGCCATGACATTCACACTTCTTACCACAAAAGAAGGCAAGAAGATGGGCAAAACCGAAAAGGGAGCATTGTGGCTCGACCCTGAAAAATGTCCGCCGTATGACTTTTTCCAGTACTGGAGGAATGTTTCGGACGACGACGTTATCAGCTGCCTGAAGCTTCTTACGTTCATCCCGGTAGATGAAATCGAGGAGATGGAACGTACCATGACCGGCTCGGAGCTTAACAAAGCTAAGGAGCTTCTTGCCTTTGAGGTCACTAAAATGGTTCATTCCGAAGAAGAGGCGGTTAAGTGCAGGGAGGCGGCAAGGAATGTTTTCGGCGGAAGCGGAATAAGCGAGGATATGCCTTCAACCGTAATTCCTGATAACGAAATAAACATTCTTGACCTTCTTGTCGCCTGCAGGCTGGCGCCGTCAAAGAGCGAGGGCAGACGCCTTGTTGTTCAGGGAGGAATATGCGTTGACGACGTTAAAATTGACGACGCTAATTATATTGTGAAAATAAATGATTTTGTTATTATCAGGAAGGGGAAAAAAGTATTTCACAAAGCAGTTAATACCAATTTCAAATAAAAACGCCGATAAAAAATCTGCATAAAACCGTGCAGGGATGGTTTTAAAGGAGGTTTATATGCTTATTGAAAAATATTTTAGTATTGACCGTAAAAACGCTCAGGATTTAATAAATGCAACCAAGGATATGACAAACGGGAAAAGCGGCGATAACGGATTCCAAAATACAAAAGTATTCCTGTTCAAGGAATATGCCGTCCTGAAAATGCAGAACATGAACTTCAGGAATGTTACTGTAAATGACAACAGCTTAAAGCATCTTGAAAGATTAGCCGGAACACTTTTGGATTTGCAGTCGCAAGGCGTTAATACCGTTCCTGTTTCCGCCTTTCAGAGCAATGACGGCAGCGGATATATAATTCAGCCAAGGGCGAAGGGAACAGAACTATATGACAGACATAAGCTTAACGATAAGAGCTATGTATTAAAGCAGGTTGAGTTACTGTCACTCGCGCCTCAGGAACATTTTGACAAGTTTGTAGCTGATACGGTTAAAATTATTAATGCAGGGGTATCGGTAGATTTTATGGGTAAGGACAACTTCTTTTATCACAAGGTCATCGGTTTTCAGTTTATTGACCTTAATGCGCATAACGATTATGAATACGGGCTTACCGATTTTAAGCCCGATGGTTTGCAAACAGCCGCATATTACTGTTTCCTGCCATGTTACTTTGATACCGCCCCTCAGCACCGCGACACTGTTTCAGAATTACTGCCTGAACTCACCGGCGAAGAGTATACTTTTTTAATAGAACACAACCGGATAATTTTTAATAAATGCATAGCGGCAATGATGAATAACGGCATAACAAAAGAACTCATAGATGAAGTTCTTTCAAACGACAGGATTATCCCGCAGAAAAAACTGCTTGAATTAGTATGATGTTTAAGATAAGGAAGGGGATAAGAAAATGCCCGATATTTTGCTGATAGACGATAACGAAGAAATTCTAACGGCAAACCGCAGTTATCTTACCGGACAAGGATTCAGCGTTACCTGTGCTGACACGGGTATCAAAGCGCTTTCCTGTCTGAACAAAAGCAGTTATGACTGTATCGTGCTGGATGTGCTTTTGCCTGATTTGGACGGGTTTTCAATCTGCAAAGCCGCCAGAACCATAACAAACACGCCTATTTTATTTTTGTCCTGTCTGGAAGAAGCCGACGATAAAGTAAAAGGACTTACATCCGGCGGCGACGATTATATGACCAAGCCGTACAGCCTTAAAGAGCTTGCCGCCCGTATAAATGCCATGCTCCGCAGAAGCGGAGGATATGAGTTTAAACGCGGTGATTTTTATATAGACGCTGATAACAAAATTATTCATGCTATAGGCAGGAATATTCTGCTGTCCGAAAAGGAATTCAATTTGTTTATGCTGTTTTATGAAAATCCGGGGAAGGTATTTTCCAAATCCGAAATTCTTGACAGGATATGGAACGGAAATACCGATAACGGAGTGGTGGCAGTAACGGTGCTTAAGCTTCGCCGGAAGATTGAATTTGCCGAAGCCGTTATAGGGAGCATTGAAAATTCATACGGCACCGGTTATAGTCTGCTGCCTCCGGAACGGGAGAAAACGGTATGAAAAAGCTGCTTCCGGTTATTCCTGCACTAATAATACTTTGCTTGTCTGTTCTGCTTTTTATTTTTATGTGCATGCCTCCCAATCCTGAAATTTCTTATGAAAAAATAGAATTCGACGTCCACTTTTTACGCACGCGCGGAGTTTATCTGGCAGCTCTCGGAGGAATTCTGTTCCTTGCGATGAATCAGATTGTGTTTTATATATTCAAAAGACAGGAAAAGGATTATCTCCTTTTTTCGATTTTCTGCATAACATACGCCGCTCACACCCTGTTTACCCGGAACGGTTTAAACGATACTTACGGATGGATTCCATACGGCGAGCTATTAATCAGAATCAGGACGGCGGTTGCTTTTTTGAGTCATATCATAACCAGCTGTATCGGATTTAATACTTTCCGCCCGGATTTACTGACGAAATATAAAAACAGGCTTACTTTATATTTTATTATCGGTATGATTTTTTGTTTATTGGCGCCTTTTAATACCGTTTATTATGAAAAAATCATTTATACAGCAATCCTAATTGTCTGTATAATAATGACCGCAATGTTTATAAAATCTCCCTTGTTAAAGGAAAGCAAATGGGTTAGGCTTTATTTCTGTTCATTTATATTATATCTTTTATGCGGCATATTCTGGATTTTTATAGACCCGGGTACGTTTCTGATGCCCGGATTCACCTCGGTATTGTTCATGGTTATGTCTCACGCAATGCTTCTTTCAAAAAAATACGCCGATACTTTTAAGCTTGTTGAAGAAACCAATCAGAACCTTGAACAGATTGTGGAAGAACGTACAAATAACCTTCAGAAAACAAACGACGCCATGAAAGAGCTTGTATCCAATATATCCCATGACCTTAAAACACCTCTTGCTGTAATGAGCGTAAATCTTGAATCGCTGTCCTCCCTTGCCGCTACTCAAAGCAATGACGATTATCAGCGTTATGTGCGGGCGGCATATCAGAAGAACCTGGACTTGCAAAGACTTATACAAAATCTGTTTGAGGTCAGCCGGATTGAGACAGACCGCCAGCTTTACAATCCGAAATGGGAATCCCTGCTGCTTCTTCTTGCCCGGGTTAAGGAGAAATATGACGACTATATAGAAGACCACGGGCTTGCTTTTGACATAGATATACCTGATGATATGGAAATATCAGCCGACCCGCTGAAAATCTGGAGCGTATTCGATAATATTATTTATAACGCGGTTAAGCATACCGAAAGCGGCGGTATTACAATAACCGCACGCCGGGAAGGTTCATTAGCGTTCGTTACAATAACAGACACCGGCAGCGGTATTGAGCCTGAGCATCTGCCGAGGGTGTTTGAGCGTTTTTATAAAGGGTCGCAGGCACGGAACGCAAACGAAGGCGAAAGCGGCCTGGGGTTATATATAGTTAAGAGCGTCATGGAAGGCTGCGGCGGTTCTGCGGAAATTGAAAGCGAACCGGGAAGGGGCACATCGGTCATACTGACGTTTAATGCAAGGTAATTGACGACGGATTAAGTGAGATAATTAATTTTCATCAGTTTATATATTTAAAGCACGGATTCAACGAGTAAATAATATATGAAACGGATTTGAAGTGACAAGCAAGGAAAACGGAGTAAACTTCGACATGAACGGCAACGGTTTTGCCGAGAGAATCAACCGGACAAGCACGAATGGGATTTAAGCCCTTGACTTAAACGGAAACGGCATAATCGACAACGGCGGGGAATTATTCGGTGATAATACATACCTCCAGAACGGAACAAAGGCAAAGGACGGCTTAAAGTCAGCATAAAATAATGGAAAATATTTCATGTCATGATACACTAAATAAGTGAAGTAGAAAAACTTATTTTTGTGACATCGTATTGTTTGTTAAGTATAATTAAGTATACACCCGAGTATACAGTTTATGAGGATTAATTTGACCGTGTAAATGCGTATTTATATTGTGAAATTAGTTTTTATTTTGAAAGGATGACGATTATGGTATTTAAGCGGGTTACGGCTATTTTCGCGATGATTATGGCGGTATTTTCAATAGCGGTAGGTTGTGATGTTGGTAATGTTGATGTCATAGATACGGGTCAGACAACAATTACTGAAATGGTAGCAGTAACAACGGTAACAAATTTGCCGACGGAAACGATGGCAACTTCAATAACAGAAAGTGAAGTTACTATTATGGTTAGCCATATTTGCCTATAAAATCCCACTGATACATAAAAATTTTTTAAGAGCTTTTTAACGTTAGACATTGAACTAAGGTGGCGGTTCATAACCTTCGGCAAGTTCAAAATAATTCTTGTTTCCATGAATACATGAAGGGCAAGGGTGCGTGTAATACTTACGACTATCCTGATGCGCACAGTTTTTACAATAATCGCACTGGTTTTGTCCCGAAGCATTTTGTGTTCTGTTATTCCAAGCGTCAACAGCTTGCAATTTTGCTCTGTCTCCGGCTTCCTGTCTGCTTATTTCAAAAAAAATATAATCAATAATGAAACGTTTTGTTGAAACACCGCATTTTACGCAAGTAACAAGACTACTCGGATGTTTATGCAAATCATAATCGGTAATAAGCCTTATATCTTTTCCGTTGTTCTCCGCACCGCAAAATGGACAGGGTCTTAATTCGATTCTGTCCTTTTTCATTTTTTGTCCCTCCTGTCTGTTTTATACTCCTGCGAATGCTCAAACAGATGGCATTCCATATTATCGTTCGACCAATCGCACGGGTCATTACAATCAGTGCAGGGGAATAGCTCGGCGCCGCAATGAACACATAGACTGACCCTGTTACTTGGAATGCTATACGTTATCTGCCGACAGCTGTAACAGTATTCATCACAGAAACCATGGGTTGTTTGTCCGGAGTCTTGTGCTGTTCCTTCAACCATCGGTTTTGATAGTGTGTTGATGTTCATTGTATCACCTCATAATCTTCAAGACTGCTTATCAGACCATCAAAGTCTTCCTCTGCGCCTAAAATATCTGCTAATTCCGAAACAGTTTCGAGAGGGCAATCGTATTCATCAGCCATTGCTTGTAGATAGTCATTGCGGTTCTCATATCCGTTGATTTGATAAATGTCATTAGTCTCCCAATCTGTACAGACGCCTTTATTGGGGTATTCAGCTTGAACGCCGTCTTTCATGCAGAGACCGAGTGCGGTTCCATTGAAGCAATTACTACAATGTTTTTCCATAAACTACTTACCCCCCCCCATACTTTTTGGCAGGTAACAGCCGGTCGAGCATTCCATTATACAGTGATTTGTATAAATCACGTTCAGCAGTTATCTTCGCCATATTCGGCAGTTCCACAATCTCCGTAACATTATCTGCCGGGTTTGTGTAATCCAGTCCCAGCGATACCAACATGGCCTCCTCAATTTGGCTTAACTCGTCATCTGATACTCTTGCACACCAATCCCCGACGCGCTCCTTTGCTACTGACGTAATCTGCTCACACAACGCTATTGATTCGCGTGGCAGACTCTTGATAACTACATGGGTCGGCAAAGAGTTCTTGTTCTGCGTTGTCAGGTATACGACTTCAATGACAGAACTAAATTCATTACACATATCGTTGGATACAACAACTGCGGGTCGTCCGGGATTTTGCTCGCATCCAGCGGTTAAAAACTTTTCGATGTAAAATACATCTCCTCGCATTATACCACTCATTTTAATTCTCCTTTTTTATATAATTCATATTTATATTGCCGATGTTCCCGCATGATTGCGGCATGTTCTTCGCCGGTTGTAGCATAATCTCGCCAATGCTTTTTCGTGCGGTCTCGAACTGCTTCAGCTCTAACTGGATTAACTATTATACCAATGGTAGTTCGGCTGACATTGAACTGTCTAGCAAGCGACCGCTGGCTATGCAATCCGGTTTCGTACAGGCTGACAATTTCAACTTTTTGCTCTGTTGTCAATTTACGCCGGCGGTCTTGTTTTTCAGACAACCGAATTTTTTCGCATTTATAGGGCAATTCTATAACCCCCAATCTAAGCCAGTTTCACCTGTGTGAGTGTCTTTCAACGCTACAAGACGTTCGGAGTTGTCAAGAGCAGCGAAAAGTTCTCCAAGGTCAGCTTCGTCGAGATGACCTAACCAGTTGTCGTATATCTCGTCACAGACAACCCTGCCGTCTTCCAAGACGGCAAGAGCTTCAGTTTCATCTCCGTATTCCTCGTGTTCAAGTAGGAAAACTTTACGACCTAGGTAAATTGTTTCGTCAACAACATACCATGTGCCGATACGCCCCGTTAGTTTTATGTTGTCACTGTTCCGGTTTATCACCGATGACATTCAAATCCCCCCCTGTTGCTAATAATCTCGGGGCACAGATTTAACCTGTTTTGACGAAAACCCCATTTCATCTTGATATAATATTTTAATTATGCTATTGCCATATTCTAACCGAAGTTCCTCTAATTCAACAGCGGAGTGGAAGTCGAGTAAAGCAATGTATTCCTCTAAGATTTCTGTTGGTACTTCATCAAGTATTGCGGCTTCACCATCGTCAGTATCTTTAGGCCATATATAATCCTTGCCGTATACTCCGTCATGCCTGCTGTTGTAATGCCCGATAGTGTAGAAGTCATCGCCCCATTTGTATTTACTTTCGACGTACTCATATTTTGGGAAGTCTTCACAAACAGAGTCTGCAATGATACTGTTAACCTTTTTTACAACAGCATTGAGGTGATTCCGGTTAATGCGTTCGTGAAGAGTGTGTGCATTGTGATACCCTGATGAAAGGTTTACTGCCGCCACACCTAGTTTCGGCGCAATAATTGAAATGTCACTAAATGAACCCCATTCGGTTTTAAAGCCTTTACTCGTGATGTATTCCTCAAATTCATCATTCTCACAGTTATAATAAACTGCGTCTTTTTCACCTTTGCGGTCAAGTTCTACAAGCAATTTAATCTCTGCAAGACCTTCAGGTAATTTACTTTTTCCATAATGTGCACAAAATGTAGATGCTCCAATACCGCCGGTTTCTTCGTCACAGGTAAATAATAGCCACGGTTTTTTATCTGCCATACGGTGTAATTTAACTAACGCGTATACTCCGCAACGGTCATCCCCGCCGATGCCTTGTGGTGACATCAAAATACTACCGTTTTCAGTTTTACATATTTGTTTAACACACTCATGATGAACGGTATCAAGATGTGCGAGCAGCATAATCGGGGCATCGCCCGGAACAAGGATGTATCTATCCTTACAATAAATCGCTGTATTTTTATACATTTTGCGCAGTTTGGAAAAAAGCTCTTTCTGCGAAAGAGTCAAGAAATCTTCTAACCGATTCATACTATCTCCTCCTTTTTATCTGCTGCTTTGCCTTGACAGTTCGGACATAGACCATTTTCAATAACGTTTATATCGTATATGTTTCCGCATTTATCACATTCCCTAAAGTGTCTATCGCGGCAGTCGTCACAAACCACGATGCCATTTCTTTCTTCATCGTAGGCATCAACAATTCTATTGTTGTGAACAAGTTCCCCACAACGATTGCATTGCGAATAATTCTCATCAAGGCAATCTTTACAAATATAATCAATATCGTCGTCTGAATTATAAACACGATATAAATCATCTGAATTATACCAGTCTCCACAATCCGAACAGCAGGTATAATATTCATTTCGGCAGTCGTCACAGACATTCCCAACACCTTGGATATAACCTATACGGTCTTCATGAAAATACTCCTCACAATGTTCACAGTATCGATAATATTCGTCTCGGCAACTTTCACAGACTGATATTTCATTGTTGCGAGAATCGTAAACAGTGTGTGTCTCTGAACAACGCTCATCACACTCCGAGCAGATTTCATCCTCACCGTCACGACAATTCGAGCAATACAGACCGTGATAATTATCACAAGCACAACAGATACAGAGTCCGGAAGTTCCGACAGTAAACGATTCAAAATCGTTCTTGCGGTCAGTTCGGATGCTTACTTTACCATCAAAACCATCGTAAGTCCAATCCGCATAACCGCCAAAACCATATCCTATTTCAACACAGTGTTCTTTTCCATCGAGGTATGGATACGTTTTCCATAAATTTGGAACATCTTCAAGGTCAGAAAGCTCACGCTGTATTAAATCTCGGTACAGCGTTGATTCTTCTTGCGCACCGTGTGTTCCGCCTCCGGTGTTGTACAGCCGGCTTTGCATTAGAAGTCCATTACCAGGTTTGTAAGCGAAAATTTGACGGGTAGTTTTACGATTATTCAATGTTTCAGGGATTCTCGTGTCGGAAACAGTGAAAGCAATAAAACTCCACTTATCTCTTGCGTAACCGGTACAACCCGCGTTATATTCGTATTCGGTAGAGTTAAAGGAATGACAGCTAGTTAGTGTTGACCCGCGGCTATCATTCTTTGGGTTACTCATCGTCAGAAAATGCGCCGGATTTAGAGAAACATACAACTTAAACCCGATTTTCTTTGTGGTCAATTCATCAGCAAATTGTGCATAAAGCCTTTGAAATTCACTTCCGGCAGTATCGTCTGTAATATTCAGCGCATCACAAATTGCTTTGAAGATTCGGCTGGGCTTTTTATTCGGAGTGTAAGCTTTCGGAGCTAATAATTTTATCGCCGCAATATTATCTCGTGGGTCATAACCTTTATGGTTCAACCGAGTAAAAAAATGAATAGCATTCTCGAAAGTTGAGATGTATATGCCCTTTTCAGGATTAAGGGTACTCTTATATGCAGGATATAATATTCGATAAGCTAAATCAAAGATAAGTTCCGGGTCAGGATTATGTGTCCGCGTTCCATTTATAACAAGCGCATCCAATGTATCATCCCAAGCGGGTGATTTACTGAAAAGCTCACGAAGCTCCTGCTTGGCTTCTGTACTATCTTCCGCAAGACGTCTGATGAATTTATCCGAAATGTCGTCATATATGTAAGTTGAATTAGTATGTGCCCAATAGTCTTTAATCGCTTGTTGGATATTTTTTTCGGTATTTTCTATCGTGTTCATTACTTTACCTCCTTCAGCATGCCATCATTGATGTAGTTAGCAAAAATCCAGTTGCGGCATGTTCTTTGCTTATTCGTGAAATATCCCGGCGGGGTGGGTATATAATCTTCGAAAATAATTTGTTTTGCGTCCGAAATTATGAGACCTATGTTAGCATTATTTACGACAATCGTTTCACTCAGAGCAGGTATGAAAGCGATGTGAGTATTTTCATACCAGTTAAAACCGGCACTTAACCCACATAGATAATAAGCAACCGCTTTTGGGTGTTCTTTGACTTCAATATCTATGAGAGCATATGGTTTATTCAGAGTACCGTAATAAACCCGATTGTCTTTGCCCCCATAAAAACATTTCGCACAGCATTCATAAATGTTAACACCGCGTATATCCCGTAACCAAAAGAACTCATGGTATCGCTTCACTTCAAGTTTTAAGCGCATTGTAACCTATCCTCCTTTAATTTTTAGCCGTCGCTATGCGACGGTCTTTTTTCTTTTGCCAGTTGTCCACACCAACCGCACTTTGAAAACTCCTTGGTTCATTTTTTCAATTGCGCAGTTCCAAGTATCGCCGGATACTTCGACTTCCGGAGTTTCCCGGTGTGCTTCCTCAACCGCAGCTTGAATTTGTTCGGCAGCTTGTGTAAGAATCTGATTTGCTTTGGCACATTCGAGATATTTAAGCAACCAATATGCAGCTTTCCGATAACTCCGAACTGTAAAGGTAGCTTCGGCTTGACAGCGGTTGTTTCCAACCGCAATATTCAGGATGTTCTCTTTCTCGTCGTAGTTTGCTTGCCCGGGTCCATAAATCTTAACCCAACGGCCTTGTTTGAGCTTTGTCATAGGTTTGTCCTCCTTTTCGACCTGTCATCATCAGCACCGGGCGGTCAGTCCTCGGTGAACGCCCTTTCGGGCGTTTCAACTATAGTTTGTTTTTCCTTAAAGTGTGATTGCTATCTTCTAAGTGACATATGCAACTACGGCTATCTATTGAAATGGTATCAATTACTAAGGAGGATAAAAAAATGAGGTTATGGGAAGGAATGTGAAAATCTTTGAAACTACACAGATTAGCTATTGTGGGCTTGATTCTATTACTGACGTCATGCAGCGACGAACCGACTGAAACAAAAATGTTGGCTGATACAGCGCCACCAACACAGTTTGTCGAAACCACCTCTACAGTAAAAGTTGGAGAAACTCAGCCGCAGGAAGAACAGAAATGGACTCCTGACGAGTTACAAATAATGGCACTAACGCTTGCAGGCGAGTGTTACGACGACAAAGAGCAAGATAAACGTCTTGTTTGTGAAGTAATACTTAACCGAGTTAGTGCCGGATACTTCGGAGACTCAATTCAGGAGGTTATAACTGCCGAAAGTCAGTTCACAGGGTATTGGAATCAATCGAGACCAGTAAGCGACAACGATTTACTAATCGCCGAGCGAACGCTCGAAGATTGGTTTGAGAATGACTGCCTTGCACTGTCTGAGTATCTTTTCTTTTCAGAAGGCGATAACCGCGAAAATACCTTTCGCTCACAATTTTAAGGAGGATAAGAATATGTTTGAAATCAAATTAACCGTTGAGGCTACTGAATTAGTAAATGCACTGAACAACCTCGCAAACTCTATGGGTGGTGCAAACGCACACATCTCTCAAACGCAAACTCCTGTACAATCTGCGGTACCACCCGCTGCCTGTGCGAATATCGTTCCGTTGCAAGCTTATACATCCCCACCAAGCATCCCTGTTGCTAATCCGCAGCAAGCGAGTTTCCCCTCTCCGGGTGTACCTCTTTCACAACCGCCTAAGTACACAACCGAACAAATTATGGCGGCTGGTGCGGCATTAGTTGATGCGGGCAAGGCGCAAGAGTTAATGAATCTCCTGAGTTCATTCGGCGTTCAGGCGGTTACGGCTCTAAAACAGGAACAGCTCGGCGCATTTGCCACCGCATTGCGCGAGATGGGTGCGAAGATATGAGCCACGCTCTTTTATCCCCTTCAAGTGCATATAGATGGCTTAATTGTCCGCTTGCTCCAAGGCTTGAAGCCGAACTTCCCGACCGACCAAGTGATTATGCAAAGGAAGGAACCTTAGCGCACAGTGTTTGCGAAATAACCGCAAAGAAATACTTTAAAAAGATAAAAGCTGTCGAATACAACAAGACTATAAAAAAGTTAAAAACCGACCCTTTATGGGATGATGAAATGTTACTGACAGCTGAAAAGTATGTTGAACACATATCGGAAAGAGCAATGAGTTTTGATTACGAACCCTATCTCACCTTTGAAGTAAAAGTAGACATCACGTACTATGTACCGGAAGCTTATGGCACGTGTGACTGCGTTATGGTTGGGGGTGACACACTTGTCATCACCGATTATAAGCACGGAAAAGGAGTTCCGGTAAGTCCCGTAAAGAACCCTCAGCTTATGCTCTACGCTTTAGGTGCGCTTAACCTCTACAATCCCATATATGGAGATGCAATTCAAAAAGTCGAAATTTTCATAGACCAACCCCGTCTTAATTCATACGAGGGTTGGGTTTGTGAAGCAAAAGAGCTTTTAGAGTGGGGATTAAGCCTCAAGCCGAAAGCTCAACAGGCTTTTATGGGTGTTGGTGAATACAACGCCGGAGATTGGTGCCGATTCTGCCGAGCAAATGGTATCTGTAAAGCACAAACAGAGATGCAAACATCCGCATTCGATGACTTTTTAAGTGTTATAGACAATACCCCGCGTAACCCAGCACTTCTAACATCTGATGAAATAGGTTCGGCATTAGAAAAAGGTAAAACCCTTGTTGAGTGGTACGAAACCCTGCGCCAGAAAACCCTTGAAATGCTGCTAGAAGGCAACTCAATTCCCGGTTGGAAAATTGTCGAGGGTCGAAGTACAAGAGTTTGGACAGACCAAGACAAAGCTCTTGAAACAATACAAAAATCAGGTATCGACCGCGCTATAATTTATGATAGTGTCCCAAAGACGTTAGCCCAATTGGAAAAACTGTTAGGAATTGTGAAGTTTAATGAAATAGCAGGGGCGTTCGTAACAAAACCTCAAGGCAAACCCACTCTTGTACCTGCGAGTGATTCCCGCAGTGATTTCAACCGCGCCGTCGCAGACTTCGCGACGGTAGCCAATAATAATTAGGAGGACAATAATTATGTATAATAACATTGCAACCCGTGTGTTAACTGGAGAAGTTCGCCTTTCTTACTGCAACCTTGTTCAACCGAGGGTCAACGGAACCGACTCCAGTGCCATCCCTAAGTATTCAGTTACGCTTCTAATCCCGAAGACTGATGTAGCGGTCAAGCAAAATATCGACATGAGTATTGAAGCTGCGGCTACGGATGCCCAAGGAAAACTTTGGAATGGGGTACGTCCGCCAGTAATGCCGATACCTGTTCATGATGGTGATGGTGTTAGGGAGAGCGGTGCTCCTTATGGAGAAGAATGCCGCGGACACTGGGTACTTACTGCTAGTTCAAAACAGAAACCGCAGGTGGTTCATCAGAGCGACATCAATACAGAACTTTTACCTCAGGACATCTATAGCGGAATGTACGCCCGCGTAACAATAAACTTCTTTGGATACAACAGTAACGGTAAAAAAGGAGTAGGATGCGGTCTCGGTAATATTATGAAAACCCGCGAAGGCGAACCTCTCGGCGGTGGAGCGAGTGCAGCAACAGATTTTGCAGGAATTGCCGGTGTTGCTGTACCCAATTACAGTACGCCTTCTGCCGGAGTATATACCCCTGCACCTCCACCTCCATTTACCCCGCAACCGGGGGTGATAAATCCGATTACTGGTCAACCTTACTATGGTTAATAAGCTAAAACAGATAGCCGTAGCGCATCGGCTACGGCTATCTGTTTTGTTAATAAGGAGGACTGTATGAAAATTCTTGTTGCTTGCGAGGAATCGCAAGCGGTAACAATAGAACTACGCCAACTTGGACACAAAGCGTATTCCTGCGATATTGAACCATGTTCTGGCGGTCATCCCGAGTGGCATTTACAACAGGATGTTATACCCTTACTTGGGGGGGGGGGCGATGGGACATGATAATTGCATTCCCGCCGTGTACCTACTTATCAAACGCCGGTGCGTGTCGTCTTTACCCGCAAAAGGGTGTCTTGAATCAGGAGCGGTATCAAAAGGGTCTTGAAGGTAAGGCGTTCTTCATGAAATTTCTCAATGCCGATTGTCCAAGAATCGCAGTCGAGAACCCTGTATCAAGCCAGATATTTAATATGCCGCCTCACACACAAGAAATTCAGCCATGGCAATTCGGACACCCATACTCAAAGAAAACACGCTTGTGGCTCAAAGGATTGCCTAAATTACAGCCAACCAATATAATATCTGAAAATATAATTAGTTGGGTTTCAGGAGGTTCTAAAGATAGTAAGGGAAACCAACGAAAGCAACGGGGGACAACAATACGTGATTCAACAACAAGAAGTAAAACATTTCCCGGCATAGCTAAAGCAATGGCACAACAATGGACGATAGAATAAGAGGAGTTGTAGACCATGCATCATTTAAGCATAGACTTAGAAACTTTTTCGAGTGTTCCTATTTTAAAATCAGGTGCGTATAAATATGTTCAAAGCCCTGACTTTGAAATACTGCTGTTCGCATTTAGCGTTAATGGAGAACCTGTTGAAATTGTCGATTTCGCAAATGGAGAGGTATTACCAAAATGGCTGTATACAGCGATAACAAGCCCCGAGTATATTAAACACGCTTACAATGCAGCATTTGAATGGTATTGTCTTTCCAAGTTCTACGGCATGTTTTTACCAGTAGAACAGTGGCGGGACACAATGCTTCACGGTCTGTATTGCGGATTCACTGCGGGGTTAGATGCTACGGGTAAAGCTCTTGGACTTTCTGCTGAAAAGCAGAAGCTGACAACAGGTAAAGCTCTTATACGATATTTTTGTGTGCCTTGTACCCCAACACAAATAAATGGGAGACGTACAAGAAACTACCCGAAGCACGATCCGGCAAAGTGGGATTTATTCAAGGAATATTGTAAAGGTGATGTTGTTACTGAAATGGAGATTGCTAAAAAATTATCCAACTTTCCGGTTCCTGACGACATCGAAAAGCAATGGCAAACCGATCTTATTATTAACGCTCGAGGTGTAACTGTGGATATGGGGATGGTTAAAGGAGCACTAGAAATAGCTGCTGTTACTCATGACGAGTTAATGCGGGAAGCAGTTGCAATTACAGGACTTGAAAACCCAAATAGTATTAAACAACTATCAGAATGGCTCGAAACCGAAGCTGATGAGAAAGTATCAGATTTACGAAAAGATACAGTTGCTTCTTTACTTAAAAACCAAGTAGTGACCGGTTCAGTCGAGAGGATGCTTGAAATCAGACAAGAGCTAGGTAAAACAAGCACAAAAAAATACAATGCCATAGAAGCGGCTGTTTGCGCCGACGGAAAAGTCAGAGGATTATTACAGTTTTACGGTGCAAACAGAACCGGGCGCTGGGCAGGACGACTTGTTCAAGTTCAGAATCTACCGCGCACATATATCGAACCGCTTCCGCTTGCGAAAGAAGCGGTAAGAAACCGCGAAACCGATAAGTTACGTATATTATATGGTTCGGTGCCGGATACACTCTCACAATTAATCAGAACTTCATTTATCGCTTCAAAAGGAAACAAGCTTGTTGACGCTGACTTTTCAAGCATAGAAGCAAGAGTTATATCGTGGCTCGCAAAAGAACACTGGAGACTCGAAGTATTCAGGACACACGGCAAAATATATGAAGCGTCCGCAAGTCAGATGTTCGGAGTACCGATTGAAAAAATAGCGAAGGGAAATCCCGAATACGCCTTGCGACAACGCGGTAAAGTAGCTGAACTCGCTCTTGGTTATCAAGGCAGTACAGGCGCACTCATAACAATGGGCGCGTTAGATATGGGTCTTGCAGAAGAAGAATTGCCTGATATTGTTACCCGTTGGAGGGAATCTAACAAACGAATAGTTGCTTTATGGCGCAGTATTGAAAACGCTGCTGTATCTGTAATACAAACCGGAGTACAAGCGGGTGTGAACAATTTACTTATTACGAGAGAGTTCGATGCTGAATATGGTTTAGATTTTCTAACTGTGACTCTGCCAAGTCAACGTAAACTGTATTATGCAAGACCCAATCTCGGAATCAATCAATGGGGCAGACCTTCTATAACTTATCAAGGAATGGAACAGACAACAAAGCAATGGAAGATTGTCGAAACCTACGGCGGGAAGTTGGTAGAGAACATTGTCCAAGCGATAGCTCGTGACTGCCTTTCTGTTGTAATTAAACGATTGGAAGACGCCGGTTTCCCTATCGTTTTCCATGTGCATGATGAGGTTGTAATTGACTGCCCTGAAAAGCAATCCGACCTTGATAAGGTGGTGCAAATAATGTCCC
>DBCY01000026.1:20736-23290 GCA_002293295.1 Ruminococcus sp. UBA946
TCAACGAGTTTTATTCGCCTGTGGTCACGTGCCATTTGCCCAGCATTTGATTTATCCTAAATGCTGTTGTGGAGGTTGCATATGATGGCAAATAACAAGAAGTAAAGGGAGGGATGCACGGTGCAATACGACCGCAAAATTACAATAACCACAGGCAATAATCGCAAAAGCGTTAACTGGCAGCCCCAATCCCTCATGTTGTCAGAGTTCTATGAAAAACTTCGAATACCAAACCGCTCGACGGAGTCAATGCAGGAATACCTTAATCTTAAAAAATCCGAACAGGATGATAAAAAAGATATCGGTGGATTTGTTGCGGGAAGTTTATTGGGAACTCGCCGCAAAGCCGGTTCAGTTACAGGTCGAGAGGTTATCACTCTCGATTTCGATAACATACCGCCGGGTGGTACGGATGAAATAATAAAAAGAGTCGAGGGTCTTGGGTGTGGTTATGCTATTTACTCCACACGTAAGCATTCTCCAGCGTCTCCAAGATTACGAATCCTCCTACCCTTTGACAGAATGACAACTGCTGACGAATATGAGCCTTGCGCGAGATATATGGCGTCAAATATAGGCATAGAGTTTGCGGACCCTACTACTTTCGAAACGACGCGGCTCATGTACTGGCCGAGTTGCTGTACCGACAGTGAATACATCTATATATTCGGCGATAAGCCCATGTTGTCAGCAGACGGACTTTTAAACGCAATAAATCAACGATTTGGCGATTGGCGGGATGTTACAAAGTGGCCGCAAGTTCCCGGCACAGAAAACGCATACAGAAAATTGGCGATGAAGCAGAGCGACCCACTAAGCAAGAAGGGAATAATTGGCGCATTTTGCAGAACATATGACATCTTCGGAGCTATGGACACCTATCTTGATGGAATTTATGAAGCTGTGGATGCAACGCCGGGAAGGTACACCTATCTCGGCGGAAGTACAACAGGCGGTGCGGTGGTTTATGATAATGGTTTGTTTCTTTATTCCCATCATTCAACTGACCCGTGCTGCGGTCGACTTGTGAACGCTTTTGACTTAGTTCGCTTTCACAAGTTCGGTGACGCAGACGACACAACAGATTCTAAAACGCCGCCAAATCGTTTGCCATCATACCTTGCTATGTGTGAACTGGCTGTTTCAGATATGAAAGTATCAAGGCAAATAGCTAAGGAACGAGCGGAATCTGCTGTAACTGATTTTAGTAATCTGAATGACGAAGCAGGGGGACTCGATTGGGCTACAGAACTGGAACTTAATAACCAAACTGGTGAAGTCAAAGCAACCATAGATAATATTTGGCTAATTCTTGAAAACGACCCAAATCTTAAAGGGAAATTTGCTCTCAATGAATTCGCGGGACGCGGAGAAGTACTTGGCGAATTACCGTGGAGCCATAACGCCAAAAGAAGAGCATGGTCAGACAACGATAATCAAGGGTTGTATTGGTACTTCGAGAAGTTCTACAAGATAACAGGTAATGGAAAAATAGACGGCGCGTTATCCTTACACAGCGAAAGACACAAATTCAATGATGTTAAGAACTATCTTGTTTCACTTCAATGGGATGGCATTCCGAGACTTGATTCTTTATTCATTGACTATCTTGGGGCGGTCGATAACTGTTACATACGAACCGTTACTAGAAAGGCGTTTACTGCCGGGGTAGCGAGAGCGATGGAACCCGGATGTAAGTATGATACGATGACAATACTCACAGGACCGCAGGGCATCGGTAAGTCAACACTTCTTGATAAAATGAGTCTTGGGTGGTTTAACGACAGTATTAGGACGTTTGAAGGTAAAGAAGCGAGTGAGCTGTTACAAGGCGTTTGGCTTGTTGAAATCAGTGAACTTGATGCTTTCCGACAAACAGATGTTTCAAGGATTAAACAATTCCTTAGTTTACGTACTGATAGATTTCGAGCCGCCTACGGACGTCATGTTAAAGACATTCCGAGATGCTGTATATTTTTCGGAACAACCAATACAGCAGAGTTCTTGCGAGACAGAACAGGTAACAGACGCTTTTGGCCGATAGATACCGGAATTAAACCGTGTAAAAAAAGCATTTGGCGAGAACTGGATGCCGAGAAGAGCCAATTATGGGCTGAGGCGGCCATGCGGTGGAGGGCAGGCGAAAACCTGCATTTGACAGGGGACATTGAAGAATATGCAAAATCTGAACAGGAACTTCACAGGGAGCGAAACAGTAAAGAAGGTATTGTGATTGATTATGTTGGAAAACTGGTTCCGAATGATTGGCAAAAATGGCCGCTCGATAAGCGGCGAATGTTCCTTAGCGGTAATGTGCAGGGTGAATTAAATCTTGTCGAGCGAGACCGAATTTGTGCATTGGAAATTTGGTGTGAAGCGTTTGGAGGACAGCCAAAAGATTTTCGGTATACCGAATCCACAGAGATAAACGACACACTAAAAACCTTACCGGGATGGGAGAAAACATCAAATGGGTTAAGGTTTGGATACTGTGGATTTCAACGCGGATTTCAACGAAAACGAGAGTGAAAAACTGATACATTTACTGATACAT
>DBCY01000200.1:0-5425 GCA_002293295.1 Ruminococcus sp. UBA946
GCAATGTCAACAACTTAAGGAATATAATTAAGAAGATACCAGAAACCAGATGCCAGTTCCCAGAATATTACCAAAAACAGTACGCATCTGCAACGCAGGACGTTGTTCTCTA
Organism: Ruminococcus sp. UBA946; assembly: GCA_002293295.1. Taxonomy (GTDB): domain Bacteria; phylum Bacillota; class Clostridia; order Oscillospirales; family Ruminococcaceae; genus UBA946. The sequence continues at coordinate 113 of DBCY01000200.1, forward strand.
TAAATTATTACCCCAATTCTCCACTGACCACTAATCACTGACAACTTTAATTGGAACATTATTAGCATTCTTGCTTAAGTTTTTGACAATGCACTTCACACTCCACACTCCACACTCCACACTCCACTCTCAACACTCCACACTCCACACTCCACACTCCAAACTCAATAACGGGGGTTATGTGTATTTATGGCAGTGCTTGACAAGGACAAGCTTCCCGCGCATATAGGCTTCATTATGGACGGCAACGGCAGGTGGGCGCAGAAACGCGGGCTTCCGCGCTCTGCGGGTCACCGCGAAGGCGCCGATACCTTCCGTAAAATAGCGCGGCACTGCAAAAAAACCGGAATCAAATATATTACATTCTTTGCCCTTTCAACCGAAAACTGGAAACGTCCCAAAGATGAAATCGATACTATTATGGAGCTTTTCAGCCGGTACCTGAAAGAGGTTGAGGACTACGCAAAGGAAAACACAAGGCTGGTCTTTTTAGGGGATAAATCACCGTTTGAGCCGAAAATGCGCGAACGCATGACTGAGCTTGAGGAAAAATCGGCGCAGTTTGACGGCATGACCCTTATGCTTGCCATGAATTACGGCGGACGAGCCGATATCGTGCATTCGGTGAAAAATATCGCCGGTATGCTCTCGCGCAGGGAAATAACCTGCGGCGATATTGACGAAAGTCTGGTAACAAGCCTGCTTTATACGGGTTCCGCCCCCGATGTTGATTTGATTATAAGACCCAGCGGAGAACTTAGGATTTCAAATTTTCTTATATGGCAGTCGGCATATGCCGAGTATTATTTTACCGACACCCTCTGGCCTGATTTCAGTATCAGGGAGCTTGAAAAGGCTCTGAACGATTACGCTTCCAGGGGCAGGAGGTTCGGCGGGGTATGAGAGAGGAATCAGGGTTAAGTGGTGAGAAGTAAGGAACTTACTACGTTATAGCACCAATTAACAATTAACAATTAACAATGATGGTATACCGCCTGCGGCGGTATGATTTTAATTTATAATATATAAACATTTTGATGTTACTAGGCACTGGTTGATAATGGACGGCAGAGGGGAGAGGGTCTTTATAGCTGTTCGGATTATTTCCGCTTTAGTGGGAATCGCATTTGCCGTTCTGATACTTTTTTTATCGGATACGCTTATAATAAATTTAACGGTTGCCGTCATATCCGTCATAATGGTTCACGAGCTTCTCGAATCATGCGGGTGCGGCAAGCACAGGGGACATACAGCCGTCTGCTATGTGTTTTCCGCCGTAATGCCCTTCATGGTAGAAATTGACGACATGAAAATAAAGTATGTCTTTGCAGGGCTTTGCATTCTCGGTATGTTCTGCGGGTTTATCGGCTCACATCAGAAGCTTTCGTTCGACAAGCTTTGCTTTATGATAACCGTGACTTTGTTCATTAGCATGTCAATGTCATGTATAGTTTCCCTCAGAAGGATTGACGCCGTTCACGGGGTATGCTATGTCGTCCTTGCTCTGGCGGGGGCTTTCCTCGGCGATTCGGGGGCATATTTTGTCGGTACGTTTTTAGGCAAGCATAAGCTCTGCCCGGAAATATCCCCGAAAAAGACCGTCGAGGGGGCTGTAGGCGGAATTGTCACCGTAGGGCTGATTTTCGCCGTTTACGCGCTGTGTTACCGGCTTGTTCAGGGGGCGAGGGGATATGAATTTTCGGTGAATTACGCTCTCCTGATTCCCGCAGGGTTTATATGCGGCGCGCTCGGGATTGTCGGAGACCTTTGCGCCTCGCTTATAAAAAGGCAGAACGGTATCAAGGATTTCGGCAGAATCATGCCGGGGCACGGCGGGCTTATGGACAGGTTCGACAGCGTCCTCTTCGTCGTTCCGTTCATGACGTTCCTGCTTGCCAGCGTCAGAGTATTTGAGTAGTAATACTAATCCGCAATTAAAATGATTGTATATTTCAATCATTTTAACCGCGGATTAGTATAAAATTTACGGGCGTGCAGGATTTGTGCGCCCTGTTAAATATCAAATAAACCGGAGAAAACCAAATGAAAACCATATCGGTAATAGGCTCGACAGGCTCAATCGGCGTCCAGACGCTTGAAGTATGCAGAAAGCATAACATAAAAATTACCGCCCTCTCGGCTAATAGGAATGTCAGGCTTTTAGCGGAGCAGGCAAAAGAATTTTCTGTAAAGTATGCATGTATTTGCGACGGCGGGCATTATAATGAATTAAGGGATATGCTTTCCGGAACCGGAATAAAAGTTCTCTGCGGCGAGGAGGGCTTATGTGAAATTGCCTCCCTTGACGGCGTTGATTTGCTTGTGAACGCGTTAGTCGGCATCGCGGGGCTTCTCCCTACGCTGAAAGCGATTGAAAAGGGTACCGATATTGCCCTCGCAAACAAGGAAACCCTTGTAGCCGGCGGGGAGCTTGTGATGGAATCCGCCCGTAAAAAGGGCATAGTGATTTTCCCCGTTGACAGCGAGCATTCCGCGGTTTTTCAGTGCTTGCAGGGGAATGACAGAAAGCAGCTCAGCCGGATTATACTGACGGCTTCGGGCGGCCCCTTTTTCGGAATGAAAAAGGACGGACTGAAGAATATTACGGTAAGTCAGGCTTTAAGCCATCCCAACTGGTCGATGGGCAGCAAAATAACGATTGATTCCGCAACGTTAATGAACAAGGGTCTTGAATTTATTGAAGCGGTACGGCTTTTCGGCGTTAAGCCCGGCGATATTGAGATTGTCATAAACCGTGAAAGCGTGCTTCACTCGGCGGTCGAGTTCAGCGATTATTCGGTTATCGGGCAGCTTGGAACGCCCGACATGAAAATTCCGATTCAATACGCCCTGCTTTATCCCGAACGAGTATCCTGCGATGTTAAAAGGCTTTCCCTGACTGATTACGGAACGCTTACTTTCTTTAAGCCGGATTATGAAACCTTCGACTGCCTTTCAGCCTGCATTGAAGCCGTTAAGCTCGGGGGAGCATACCCCTGTATCGTAAACGGCGTGAACGAAGAGGCTGTAAAGCTTTTTCTGGAAGGCAAAATTCCTTTCCTGAAAATCGGAGAATTTGTTAAGGATTCCCTGGGATATTTTAATCCCATGCCCTTTTCACGCTATGAGGATATTATAAACGCGGACAAGGCGGCGCGGGAATATGCGCGGCACAGAACTGTATAAAACAAACGCAAGGGTTCCTGCTGAACAGATAATCATCTTATACCTTATAACAACGTTTAAAGTTAAAAAATCATACCGCCTAAGGCGGTATACCGCCATTGTTAATTATTAATTGTTAATTGCTGCTAGGCTGAACGGAGATTATATGAATACTTTTCTATCCATACTGGTTGCCGTAATAATTTTCTGCCTTATTATCGTCGTCCATGAACTGGGGCATTTTTTAGCCGCGCGCTTATGCGGGATTAAGGTTCATGAATTTGCCGTCGGAATGGGTCCGGTCATATTTAAAAAACAAGGGAAAAACACTCTTTTTTCATTAAGGGCGTTCCCAATCGGAGGATTTTGCCAGATGGGCGAGGATGAGGAAAACGAATCCCCCGATTCGTTCAGGAAAAAACCCGTCCTTCTGAAAATCGCGGCAATAGCGGCAGGAGCCGTGATGAATTTAATACTGGGGTTTGTTTTGTCAGTTATAATAATGCTTGTAAACGGTGAAGCCGTTTCGTCAAAAATTGTTTTTTTTGCTGACAACGCCGTCAGCAGTCAGTACGGTCTTAAGCTCAACGACGAAATCACAAGGATAAACGGCGTTAAGGTTTTTGCCGTTCAGGATATTACCTACCAGCTGAGCAACGATGAAGACGGCATTGCTGACATCGAGGTCAGGCGCGAAGGTGAAAAAACGCTGCTGAACAATGTCCGCTTCGAACTGAAAAAGGATGAGGAGACCGGCAAGCAAACCCTGATTTATGATTTCAAGGTGGCAAGGGAAGAAATAACCGCTCTGAACATTCTTCCCTATTCATTTAAGAACGCGCTTTATTACGGAAGGATTGTATTAATGTCGCTGGGCGATATTATCAGGGGTAAATACGGCATAAACGACCTTTCCGGACCTGTGGGTATTGTTACGACCATCGGCGATATAGCCGAAACCTACGGGTTTGATTTCAGTTTCCTGCTTGACATGGCGACGCTGATTTCTATAAATATCGGAATATTCAATCTTCTTCCCATACCGGCTTTGGACGGCGGACGCATTGTTTTCCTTATTGTTGAGGGCATAAGGGGAAAGCAGTTAAAAGCCGAAACCGAGGGGGTAATTCACTTCGTCGGATTTGCCCTGCTGATGATTTTAATGGTTGTGGTGACATTCAACGATGTACGGAAGCTTTTTTAGCTTTAACATACCGTTTCAGAAAAATATCCGGAGGGGTAATTCTTAAAAATGAGAAGTGTTAAACCGGTAAAAATCAGGAACCTTACGCTTGACGGGAAAAAAATATACATCCAGTCCATGCTTAACGCAAGCTCCGGTGATTCGGAAGGGAACGCACGGCAGGCGCAGGAGCTTGAAAAAGCCGGATGTGATATAATAAGGGTATCGGTTCCCGATAAAAACGCGCTGAGACTTATCCCGGCGATAAAAGAAAAGATAACGGTACCTTTAGTTGCCGATATACATTTTGACTACAGGCTTGCCCTTGAAAGCGCCGCCGCCGGAATTGATAAAATCCGTATAAATCCTGGGAATATCGGCGGTATGGACAAGGTTAAGCTCGTCGCCGACACCTGCAGGGCAAAAGGAATACCAATACGCATAGGCGTCAATTCAGGTTCCCTTGAAAAGGAAATACTTGAGGAATACGGCAGGGTTTGCGCCGGGGCTATGGTGAAAAGCGCGCAAAAACATATACATATGCTTGAAAAATGCGGTTTTGAGGATATAGTGATTTCAATTAAGTCCTCAAATGTTAAGGATATGATTGAGGCAAACCGGATGTTATCGGAAAAATGCCCTTACCCTCTTCACCTCGGCGTTACCGAAGCGGGGACGGAGTATGCCGGAATCATAAAATCGGCAGTCGGAATAGGCTCCCTTTTATGCGACGGCATCGGCGAAACAATCCGTGTTTCCCTTACGGCAGACCCTGTTGAAGAGGTTTATGCCGCAAAGGAAATCCTTAAAGCGGCAGAGAGGGGTTCAGGCGTTAAAATAATATCCTGCCCTACCTGCGGACGGACAAGAATAGACTTAATAGGGCTTGCAAAAAAAGTGGAGGAGGCAGTCCGCTTTACAGACAAGGATATTACCGTAGCCGTAATGGGGTGCGCGGTAAACGG
>DBCY01000200.1:5469-31758 GCA_002293295.1 Ruminococcus sp. UBA946
GAAAGCTTGCGGAGGATGAAATCTTCCCGGCGCTAATCTGTGAAATTAACGCAATGTAAAACAATGAGGATATATAGTCGCTATCCGAAGATAGAGCCACCTCATTAACTTTACATACCAACAGGGATAAATATTATGCCCTTGTAAACAAAGGTAATGCTGAACTCCTTATAAAATTTATGCAACAGTTTGTATTTTTGATTTATACAGAATACCACGCTTTTATTTTTAAAAAAATCGTCGCCGTAAGGCGACGCCGCCATTGTTAATTGTTAATTGTAAACTATTAATTGTTATAAGAGGATGTTAAAAATGCTTATTAAAGAGCTTTTATCGGATTATGCTGAGCATATCCCCGAATCCGTGGGCATGGGGGATATGCTTAAAATTGTTTATAACAAGGAAATGACGGAGCTTTCGTTATATGCGTCCTTTAACGCATATCAGGACCGTAATGCCGTAAATGAATTTTTAAGCGCATTAAACGTAAATTTAACCGGGACTGAAAAGCTTTTTCTTATATGCAGGTATCCGCCCGGCCTGCTCAGCGTAGAATACCTTCCCGATATAATCGAAAGGCTTAAGCTTACGATGCCTGTTATTAACGGGCATTTTAATAATGCTGAATACCGTATTGAAAACGGCGCCGTTCATGTGAATCTTTCCGGGACGGGTTATGAGCTTTTGAAAAAAGCGGATTTTGAAGCTTCGCTTAAAAGAATGATCAGCGAAGAGTTTTCATGCGGGATTAAGGTTGTCCTGAACTGCGTAAATTCTGATAACGGCGAAGATAACGGATACGATAAATCAATTGAAGCCCTTAAAGCGTCAATGCCCCTGCCCGAACCCGTTAGTAATATCCCGGAAAATCAGAAAACCGGCGGGGCGGCACATCAGGAAACAGTAACGGTTGATTTTAAGGACCTGCCCGTTTTATCCGAGGGCGGTAAGGTGATTAAGGGTAAAAAAATAAAATCCCCAGTGACTAACATAACAGATATTAATTCCGAAATAAAAAATATAACCGTATGGGGGGATGTCTTTGATTATCAGGAAAGGGAAATACGCACCAAAAACGGTGAAAAACGCGTTGTGTCCCTGAGCATAACTGATTATACAAGCTCTGTTACCATCAAATCATTCGAGGATATAAAAGAAGAAAACATACTGAAAGCATTTAAGGACGGCGGAACAGTAATCGTCCGGGGACGTACCGAATATGACAAGTTTGACAACGAATACATACTGAAGGCAAACGACATTATGCAGGTAAAAAAGCAGGAGCGTGAAGACACCGCAAAGGAAAAGCGGGTCGAGCTTCATCTGCATACCAATATGTCGGCGATGGACGCCGTCACCCCTGTGTCGAAGCTGATTGAACGCGCATTTTCGTGGGGGCATAAGGCTATGGCTGTAACCGACCACGGCGTTGCGCAGGGGTTCCCCGAAGCGGCGGCAAAGGTTTCGGAAATACGCAAAAAGGGCGGGGATTTCAAAGTTATATACGGCTGCGAGGCATATTCGGTAAATGACTGCGCCAGCGCTTCGGATATACTAAAGGAAAAAAGCCTTAATGAAACGCTTATTATCTTTGACCTTGAAACAACGGGGCTCAGCGCCGCGCATGAGAGAGTCATAGAAATAGGCGCCGTTAAGGTTAAAAACCTTGAAATATCGGAAACCTTTCAGATATTCGTTAATCCCGGCAGGGCTATACCCCCTAAAATCACAGAGCTTACGGGTATAAATGACTCAATGGTTGAGAATGCCGTTTCACAGGAGGCGGGACTGTTAAAATTCATTGAATTCTGCGGAGAAAGTCCTGTATTAATCGCTCACAATGCGAAATTTGACTGTTCGTTCCTGAAAGCCGGATGCGAACGTTACGGTATTGATTTTAACTTCAGCAGTATCGATACCGTCGTTATGGCAAGAAGCATGCTGCCCGAGCTGAAAAGGCACCGGCTTAATAATGTCGCTAAAGCTTTGGGGCTGGGCGAGTTCAACCATCACCGCGCCGACGATGACGCCAGGGTTCTGGCAAGGATTTTTATTATACTTATTAACAGGCTTATCGAAGAAAATAATATTAAGTACGTTTCCCAAATAAACGAATGCGTCAGAAATACCGATAAAAAGAAGCTTAATACATATCATCAAATCATTCTTGCCAGGAATGCGGCAGGCTTGAAAAACCTTTATAAGCTTATTTCACTCGGAAACCTTGAATACTTCCGCCGCCGTCCGAGAATACCCGTTTCCGAAGCAATGAAGCACAGGGACGGTCTGATAATAGGAAGCGCCTGCGAATCGGGTGAAGTCTTTTCAGCAGTAAAAGACGGGCGCCCCTGGGAGAGTATTAAGGAAATTGCTAGGTTTTACGATTATCTGGAAATTCAGCCGGCGCTGAACAACGAATTCATGATACACAGCGATGATTATCCGTCGGTTAATACGGTTGAGGATTTACAGGATTTTAACATACAAATAGTAAAACTGGGGGAAGAGCTTGGCATCCCCGTAGTAGCAACCTGCGACGTCCATTTCCTTGACCCGGGGGATTCGGTTTTCCGTAAAATACTGATGATGGGGCAGAAATTCAAGGATGCCGCCAGACCTCAGCCTCCCCTGTATTTACGGACTACTGACGAAATGCTGGAGGAATTCAAGTACCTGGGTGAAGAAAAAGCATATGAGGTTGTCGTAACGAATACGAACCTGATTGCCGATATGGTAAACCCCGATATTGTTCCGATTCCCCCGGGAACGTTCACTCCCGAAATCGAGGGAGCCGAGGAGGATTTACAGAGAATTTCATGGGAACGCGTAAAATCCGTTTACGGAGACCCTGTTCCCGAAATTGTCGCAAAGAGACTTGAAAAAGAACTTAACTCAATAATTAAGCATGGTTTTGCTGTTCTTTATATGATTGCGCAGAAACTAGTCGCAAATTCAAACGAGCATGGCTACCAGGTCGGTTCAAGAGGTTCGGTGGGTTCGTCCTTTGCCGCGGCAATGTCGGGGATTTCAGAGGTTAATCCGCTCCCGCCGCATTATGTATGCCCGGAATGCCGTCACAGCGAGTTTATTACGGACGGCTCCGTAGGCTCGGGCTTTGACCTTCCCGCTAAGGACTGTCCCGTTTGCAATACTCCCTATAACCGGGACGGGCATGATATCCCCTTTGAAACCTTTTTAGGCTTTGACGGAGACAAGGCGCCCGATATTGACCTTAACTTTTCAGGTGAATACCAGCTTCACGCTCATAAATTCACAGAAGAGCTGTTCGGCTCTTCAAATGTGTTCAAAGCCGGAACAATCGGCACCGTCGCGGATAAAACAGCTTTCGGATTCGTTAAGCATTATCTTGAGGAAACGGGGCAAACCGTACCTAAAGCCGAAATTTCAAGGCTTACCCTAGGCTGTACGGGTGTAAAAAGAACGACGGGGCAGCACCCCGGGGGCATGGTTGTAATTCCCGAAAAATTCGAGGTATATGATTTTACTCCTGTTCAGCACCCCGCCGACGACCCGAAATCTGATTTTGTCACCACTCATTTTGATTTCAACTCACTGCATGACACTATCCTTAAGCTGGACGAGCTCGGACACGATGTTCCGACCCTGTATAAACACCTTGAGGATATGACGGGAGTAAAAACCAGCGATATTTTCCCGGGGGACGAAAAGGTTATAAGCTTATGCACCTCCACAAAAGCTTTAGGCGTAACTCCCGAAGAAATTGACTGCGAAACGGGAACGCTGGCGATTCCGGAAATGGGTACTCCTTTTGTGCGCCAGATGCTCGCTGAGGCAAAGCCGGCGAAATTTTCCGACCTGCTCCAGATTTCCGGGCTTTCGCACGGCACCGACGTATGGCTCGGCAATGCCCAGGAGCTTATCAGGGACGGCACCTGTACGATTTCCGACGTTATCGGAACCAGGGACAGTATTATGACCACCTTGATTTATCATGGCATCGAACCTAAAACGGCGTTTAAAATAACTGAAATAACGCGTAAAGGCACCGCGGCTAAATTCCTTACCGAAGAAATGAAGCAGGATATGCTTTCCCACGGAGTTAAACAGTGGTATATCGACAGCTGCCTTAAAATCAAGTATATGTTCCCCAAAGCCCACGCGGCGGCTTATGTTATTGCCGCAATGAAGCTGGGGTGGTTCAAGGTATATCATCCGCTTGCCTTTTACTCGGCGGTTTTCACGGTAAGGGGAGAGGATTTCGACGCCGAAACCGTAATTATGGGCACAAGCGCCGTACGCTTCCGCATAGCCGAGCTCAAAAAAATGGGGAATGAACGCACTGCTAAGGAATCGGGAATGCTGGATACGCTTATGCTGGTTAATGAAATGACGGCGCGCGGATATGAATTTTTACCGATTGACATTTATAAGTCGCACGGTACAAAATATAAAATCGAGGACGGTAAAATACGCCTTCCTTTCTGTTCCGTAAAGGGAATAGGCGAAAACGCAGCTTCGGCTTTGTATAACGCCGTTAAAAATCATAGCGGCGGATTCCTTTCGGTTGACGAACTGCAGGAATGCAGTAAGGTTAATAACTCGGTGATTGAAGTTCTTGAAGCGGTCGGCGCTGTGTCATCATTGCCAAAATCCAACCAGATATCGTTTTTCTGATTGTTAAGTATCAATAAAAAATTTAAAAGTGCTTGACATTGTCAGGATAATGTGATACTATGTTATTACACCACCACGGTAAAGCATAAATATAAACGATATAAAACTTGGAAAACAAAGTTTTAAGGAAAGGTTTCATATATGAAAAGGTATGACCTTATAACTCCGGAAGGAACCGGCGACCTTTTGTTTGAGGACTGCGCTATAATGCGCGATACGGAGAAAAGGCTGTCTGACATATTCAAATCAAAGGGCTACTGCGAGATTGTTACTCCGGGTCTGGAATTTTATGATTTATTTAACCTGAATTCAAATTATTTCCCGCAGGAAAGCATGTATAAGCTTACCGACAACAAAGGAAGGCTACTTGTAGTCCGCCCCGATTCTACCATGCCGATTGCCAGGGTAGCGGCGACAAGGCTGCGCGATATGCTTCTTCCTTTGAGGATGTATTACTCACAGAATGTATACCGGAGCCGCCCCGGCATGAGGGGGCGCAGCGATGAAATAAGACAGATGGGAATCGAGCTTATAGGCTCCGGTTCAAGACGCGCCGACCTTGAGGTTATAACAGCCGCTATTGAAGTCCTTTCGTCCTGCGACAATGACGGGTTCCGTTTTGAAATAGGGGATATAGGCTTTTTCAGGGAACTGACCGCAAAGCTTAACGTATCAGACGATATAAAGGAAAACATCCGCAGTCTGATTGAAGCTAAGAATTACCCCGCGCTTAACGATTTACTGGACGGTATGGGCAATAACAGCATAACCTTCGCGTTAAAACAGCTCCCCCGGCTTTTCGGAGGCGAAGAAGTTTTTGAAAGGGCAAAGAACCTCTTTAACGACGAAAAGATTGACAAAATCCTAAGCGGCTTAAAGAACCTCTACGAAGAGCTTTCGGAGCTTGGGTACAACGGCAAGATTACTGTTGACCTGGGTATCGCAAATAAAATGGATTATTACACAGGAGTTGTAATGAAGGGTTATATCCGCGGCTACGGGGATTCCGTCCTTTCAGGAGGACGTTATAACAGGCTTCTTTCCGAATTCGGTTATGATGTTCCGGCTACGGGCTTTGCCGTGAACATTGACGCAGTATCAAAGCTGTTCAAACGCTCAAACTCATATAAAGCAGCCGTTCCGGACATTATCGTCCACTGCGAAGACGGTTATGAAATGAAGGGACTTTTATATGCGGATAAACTGCGCAAAGAGAAAATAAACGCGGAATATTCGGTATTTGAAACGGCGTCAGAAACGGAAAACTATGCAAGGTCAAAGGGAATAAAGGCTGTCGCTTATGTTTCCGGGACCATAACTCATACTACTGCCAATTAATAATTAAAAATTAACAATGGCGTTATGATTTTATTTATTGAAACTTTTAGGTGATACAGGGTACTAGTATGAAAAGCTGAATATAAAAAGGAAGATATAAACAATCATGAATAATACCAAAAAGCGTCCTTTACGGCTGGCTTTGACAAAAGGCAGGCTGGAAAAGGATACGGTAGCCCTTCTTGAAAAAATCGGATATGACTGCAAAGCCCTGCATGAAAAGGGCAGGAAGCTTATCCTCCCCGTTGGGGATTCTATTGAAGCGGTGCTTGCAAAGGCGGCTGATGTCATTACCTATGTTGAAAACGGCGTATGCGATATGGGAGTAGTCGGCAAGGACACCATAATGGAAGCAGGCGGCAAGTTCTTCGAGGTAGCCGACCTCGGTTTCGGACGGTGCAGGTTTGCCCTGGCAGGCAAAAAGGGCGGGGATTTTTATCAGGGTTACAATGTTAAGACCATCGCCACGAAGTATCCCAATGTCGCAAGGGCATTTTTTGAGAAGAAAGGCATGGACGTAGATATAGTAAAAATCGAGGGGAGCGTCGAGCTTGCCCCTCTCCTGAATCTGTCCGACGCTATTGTCGATATTGTGGAAACCGGAGGGACCCTTAAGGAAAACGGACTTGAGGTCTATGAGGAGATTTCCCCCCTTTCGGCGCGCCTTATAGTGAACCGCGTTAGCATTAAACTCCGTCAGCATGAAATAGAGGCGCTGGTTAAATCCATTGAAGCAAACCTTTAGGAAGGATTGAATATAAAATGCTAAGAAAAATTACAGCCAACGGCAGGGATGAAATCGCTTTTATCCGGGAAATGAGGAACCGTAATACCGAGACCGACAAGAAGGTTTCGCAGGCGGTATCCGAAATAATAGAAAATGTCCGTCTAAACGGAGACAAGGCCGTTATTGGATATACAGAAAAATTTGACGGAAAGCCCTATTATTATGAAGTTCCTGCCGATGTTATACAGGAAGCCGTTGACGAAGCAGACGAGGAATTTATCAACGCTCTTTTGAACGCTATGGAAAACATTGCCGAGTTCCACCACAGGCAAAAGGAGCAGGGCTTTATCGACGCCAAGGAAAACGGCGTTATTTTAGGGCAGAAGGTCAGGGGCCTTAACCGGGTCGGCTTGTATATTCCGGGCGGAACAGCCCCTTATCCGTCGTCGGTATTGATGACCGCAGTCCCTGCGAAAATTGCCGGGGTAAAGGAAATTATTATGGTTACCCCGCCTATGAAGGACGGCAAGCCTAATAAAGATATTCTGACGGCGGCTTTTGTCTGCGGCGTCGACAGGATTTTTATGTGCGGGGGAGCGCAGGCAGTCGCGGCGCTTGCTTACGGAACCGAACAGATTCCGAGGGTTGATAAAATTGCCGGACCGGGTAACATTTATGTCGCAACCGCAAAGAAGCTTTTATACGGAACCGTTGATATAGATATGATTGCCGGGCCGAGCGACATCCTTGTGATTGCTGACGGCAGTGCAAACCCGGGATATATCGCCGCCGACCTTCTTTCGCAGGCGGAGCATGACGTTCTGGCGTCCTCAATACTGGTAACGACCTCGGATGAAATTGCCAACGAAGTAATCAAAGAGCTTGAACGGCAGATTCCGGAGCTTCCGCGCAGGGAAATCATTGAAAAATCCCTTGCTGACTGCGGCGGTATAATTGTGACCGGCAGTATGGAAAAAGCTATTGAAACCGCGAACGGAATTGCTCCGGAACACCTTGAAATTCAGGCTGAAAACCCTATGCAGTACCTTGGGATGATTGAAAACGCCGGCTCCGTTTTCCTCGGCGAATATTCGCCCGAGCCTCTGGGGGATTATTTTGCGGGACCGAACCATGTCCTCCCGACAAACGGTACGGCAAGATTTTTCTCGCCGCTTTCCGTAAACAGCTTTACAAAGCGTTCCGGCTTTATATATTATACGAAACAGGCTCTTCTTGACGCCGAAAAGGATATAGTATGCATTGCGGGGAAAGAAGGATTAACCGCGCATGCAAACGCCGTAAAGGTAAGGTTTGAAAGGCAGCTGTAATGATATGTATACTTTGAACAATAAACTTAAAAAAGTCGAGCCGTATGACCCCGTTGACGGCGATTACAGAATACGGCTCGACGCAAATGAATCATGCTTTAATATCAATGACGAGCTGGGCAATAAAATCACGGACGCCGTAAAAAAAATAAACCTTAACCGGTACCCCGACCCGCTCGCGAAAGAAGCATGCAAAGCATTCTCCGGCTTCTACGGCATTCCCGACAAATTCGTTACCGCCGGGAACGGTTCGGACGAATTAATCAGCATTATTTCAAGCACTTTCCTTGAAAAGGGGGATAAAATCCTGACCCTTTCGCCTGATTTTTCCATGTATGCGTTTTACGGAAGCCTGTATGAGCTTAAGGTGGAGACTATACATAAAGGCGACGACCTTAACGTAAGCATTTCAAAGGTAATTGAATACTGCAACAACAATAATGTCAAAGCCGTTATATTCTCAAATCCGTGCAACCCCACCTCCCTCGGCGTATTAAGGGAGGACATAATCAGGCTGGTTAAAAATGTTTTCTGCCTTGTGATTATAGACGAAGCCTACATGGATTTCTGGAATCAGTCAATACTTGATACCGTAAAGGATTTTGATAACCTGATTGTCCTGAAAACCTGTTCAAAGGCGGCGGGGCTCGCCGCAATACGCCTTGGCTTTGCCGTTGCCGGGGAGAAAATAACCTCGGCTTTAAGGGCGGTTAAATCACCTTACAATACCGATGCCGTTTCTCAGGCTTTAGGTACGATAGCATTGTCGGAAAAGGAACTGCTTGCACGCAAGTGTTCGGAAATTGTTTCAAACAGGAAAGAACTTCAGAATGAGATTATAGCTTTATCCAAAGAATTTCCGAAGCTTGGCAGGGTGTATGATTCCGTCACTAATTTTGTATTCATTAAAACGCCGGCAGGTAAAGCGATATATGAAAAGCTGCTCGAAAAATCAATTTCAATAAGGTATATGGGTAATTATATACGCATTACGGCAGGAACAAAGGAAGAAAACACCGAATTAATAATAGCCCTGAAGGATATACTGGAGGAACTGAAATGAGAACCGCCGAAAAAAACAGAACAACAAAAGAGACCGATATCAGCGTTAAAATCAATATTGACGGAACAGGCAACGGCAATATATCTACAGGCATAGGCTTTTTTGACCATATGCTGACCGCGCTTTCACTGCACAGCGGAATAGACATGGAAATCCGGGTTAAGGGCGATTTGGATGTGGACGGACATCATACCGTTGAGGATACGGGGATTGCACTGGGTCAGGCTTTCAGGTCGGCTATAGGGGATTTAAAGGGAATCGCCAGATACGGAAGCGCGTTTATCCCTATGGATGAAGCCTTGGGGTTCGCCTGCCTTGATATTTGCAGCCGCCCGTACCTTGCTTTTGACGCTAAATTCCCCGAAGAAAGAGCGGGGGAATACGATACCTGCCTTACCGAAGAATTTTTCAGGGCGTTTGCGTTCAATGCGGGAATCACTCTCCATTTAAGGATTGAATACGGCGGCAACAGCCACCATATGACCGAAGCGCTTTTTAAATCCGCCGCCCATGCCTTGAAAACGGCGGTTAAAATTAAAGGCGGGGAAATCCTTTCTGCAAAGGGTGTATTGTAGATGATTGCCGTTATTGATTACGGAGCCGGCAATATTTTCAGCGTGAAGAACGCTCTTGATTTCCTGGGTCTTGAAAATAAGCTGACAAGCGCGAAAAACGAAATAGAAGCCGCGGACGCCGTTATACTCCCCGGGGTGGGAGCGTTTTCATACGCTATGAAAATGCTTGAAGAAAAAGGACTGACAGAGGTTTTACAAAAACAGGCAGGGGAAAAACCCTTTCTTGGAATCTGCCTCGGAATGCAGATTCTTTTTGAAAAGGGTTATGAATTTGAGGAAACGGACGGTCTCGGACTTATTAAAGGGGAAGTCAGGAAAATAATACTCCCCGGTTTGTCCGTTCCCCATATGGGCTGGAACAGGCTTGTTCACCGGAATGACTGCGCTCTGCTGAGCGGCTTGGGCAGTGACGGATACGTATATTTCGTCCATTCCTACGCCGCGGAATGCGAAGTCGGAAATATCTCGGCATACTGCGAATACGGCAGGGAAATCACAGCTTTGGTTCATGACGGCGGATATGTTTACGGCGCGCAGTTCCATCCGGAAAAAAGCGGTGAAACGGGACTCAGAATACTGCGTAATTTCGCGGAATTAATAACGGGGTAAGTTTGAAGAATCAATTTTTCAAGCTTGGGAGTTTTGTCCTTTCAGGGCAAAACATCCGGAAAGGATGGTTAATATTTATGCTTGCTAAAAGAATTATACCCTGCCTTGACGTTAAGGACGGCAGGGTGGTAAAGGGAATTAACTTTGTAGGAATAAAGGAAATCGGCGACCCGGTCGAGTTTGCCGCCGAATATGACAGGCAGGGAGCCGACGAAATCGTATTCCTTGATATAAACGCCTCGCACGAGGGCAGGGGTACTATGCTTGACGTTGTGAAACGCACCGCCGAAAAGGTTTTTGTTCCCCTTACCGTAGGCGGAGGAATACGCACAGTTGAGGATATACGAGATACTCTGCGCGCCGGAGCCGATAAGGTTTCAATAAATTCCGCCGCTGTGAAGAATCCAGGGCTTATTAAAGAAGCCGCAGCTTTGTTCGGTTCCCAGTGCGTGGTTTTAGCCGCCGACGCGAAAAAAACGCCGGGAGGGCATTATACCGTTGTTATTAACGGCGGACGCATTGACACGGGGATTGAATTAACCGGATGGGTGAAAAAAGCCGAGGAGCTCGGAGCCGGTGAAATCCTGCTAACGTCGATGGATACCGACGGTATTAAGAACGGTTTTGATATTGATATGCTTAAAGCCGTATGCAAAGCCGTAAAAATCCCGGTCGTGGCAAGCGGAGGGGCAGGCAGGCTTGAACACTTTGCCGAGGTTTTCATGAAGACAAACTGTTCCGCCGCGCTTGCCGCCAGCCTTTTTCACTACAGGGAGCTGACCGTTGAGGAAATCAAGGAAGACTGCCGCTCAAAAGGAATTGAAATAAGATAAGGTAAAGTCCATTCAGCTTTAAAAAGAAAAGCGATTATATCACAGATTATTGCTGCCGGCATAAAATGTACCAATTAGAGCCGGGGATTATTATTATAACTGCGCTTTAAAATATTATTAGGAGTTGGGTATATGAACAATAAAGTTGACGCGGATAATCTGGATAAATGCTTTGCCGGGAATGAACTTATTCCGGCAATAGTGCAGGATGTTAACACCAAGGCTGTCCTTATGCTTGCGTACATGAACAAGGAAAGCCTGATGCTTACTTTAAAAACGGGATACACATGGTTCTGGAGCCGTTCAAGGAAGGAATTATGGAATAAGGGAGCGACCTCGGGTAATTTGCAGAAGGTTCATGAAATTTATTCGGACTGCGATAACGACTCGCTGCTCATTCTGGCAAAACCTGAGGGTAAAGGCGTTACCTGTCATACGGGAGCATATTCGTGTTTCTTCAATAAAATAAAGTGAATCCGAAGCGGAAAATAAAACATAAGAATGAATTTATTAACTGCCGATGTTTAAAAGAAGGGACTGTTATATAATGAACAGCGTTTTAACGGACTTATATAATGTTGTTATGGAGCGCAGGGAAAATTTTGAGGAGGGTTCATACACCTGCTACCTCTTTTCAAAGGGAACGGACAAAATCTGCAAAAAGTGCGGCGAGGAATGCACCGAGGTGGTAATTGCCGCTAAGAATAACGATAATAATGAGCTTAAAAATGAAATAGCCGACCTTTTTTATCATATTATAGTGCTGTGCGTACAAAAAGGTCTGGATTATTCCGAAGTGGAGGAAGTTCTCAGGGAACGCGCCTCTAAAATAGGAAACTTAAAAACATTTCATGAAACAGATATAAATACATAAAATATAATTTTTTTGCTTTACAGTTTGATTTTTGCAAATATTTGTAACTTTTTTTATCTTCTTTGAATAGTATATATTGAAGTTTAACACTTTAGGCAAATTTGCATTGTAAGTCTGTGTAAATGCCTTATGCCGTTAATATCTGTAAAAAATATATGGATAATACGGTAATTATTACTATTTAAGGAGGATTTTTATGAGCGATAAAAACAACTGCTTCAAGGAAGCGGTTTGTATTGAAGCGCAGCGCATTTTTGACAGCTGCTCGGACCGTGACGGTATTTTTGATTTGCCGGTAAAGCTTACCTGCGGCAGTATAACGGATGACCTGACATCTGTAAAAGTAAAATGCGCAGAAGTGGAAGTTTCATGTATATCGGTCGATAGTGTGATGTTCAAAGCGGGATATTATGCGGTAGATATTACTTATAACTTTACAATTACTGCCGAAGCGTTCGCGAATTGCGGTTGTAAGGTTTCCGCACCCCAGAAATTATGCGGCAACGCAACATGGAACAAACGCGTAATCCTGTGCGGCGGAGAAGGAAACGCCAAAGTTTATGACAGTGAACAAAAACTGCCTGACGGCTGTGATACTAAATGTGATTTTTGCTGCTGCGGCACTTTAATAATGCCGAAGGCAACGGTAAGGGTTATTGACCCTGTGGCTCTCGAAGCTAAATTCATGTGTCTGCCGAAACAGCACCACGGCTGCCATCCCGATTGTATTCCGTGCTGCGCTCCGGTATGTATGCCCTGTGCCGATGAAGCAGCCGAAAATGTTAAACCGCCGTGTCCTCACCCGGGTCCGATATTCGAAAAGACATTAGTGGTATCACTCGGACTGTTCTCTGTCGTGCAGCTTTCAAGACCTGTTTCGCTGATTGTTCCGGCATATGATTATTGTGTTCCCCAGAAAGAATGTATAAACGCAAACAATGCTTCCGAAACCGCGAACGATATTTTCGACAGGCTTGACTTCCCTACCGAACAGTTTTTCCCGCAGTATTCATGTGACCAGAACTGCCCGCCGACTGAGTTTTTCAGTGAATAAGCGCGTTTTAACTGTACTTAATTTACTTGCTATTTATTTAGTATGATGCATAAAAATGTCACGGTATAAATATCAGATTAACCCCGGCAATGATGGCGTACATTGCCGGGGTTATTTTTATGTCAGTAATATAATTGACATTAATACAACGGCATGTTATACTTATACTAAAGGGTGTTCGATAATTAGTAATGTGTGAAATATTACGACGAAAGGAGTATGATAGAAATGCTTGATAGAGCAGATAGTTGGTTGAATATGTGCGACGAGGATTTGATAACTGCAAAGTTGTTATTGGATGGCAAGCGTTTATTACCAATGGGATTTTTTTGTCATTTAATTGCTGAAAAATCATTAAAAGCTATAGTATCGAATAATACAGGAGAAATACCGCCTAAAACTCACGATTTAAATAAACTTGCCGAACGGGGAGGAATATATAATGATTTATCTGAGTATCAAAAAGATTTTTTAGACAACTTAATGCCTTATCAAATAGACGGACGTTATACTGAATATAAAGACAATCTATCCAAAACATTAACATATGAAAAATGTGAAAATATTTTCATAGAAACGGAGAAATTTTTATGCTGGATAAAAGAGAAGTTAGGGAAATAGCCGCAAGGTATGCAGAAAAGGTTGTGACATCGCTTAATCCGTCTTCGATAATCCTATTTGGTTCTTATGTAAACGGAACGCCGCATAATGAAAGTGATATTGATATTGCAGTGCTTATCAGCGATTTTAAAGGGGACTGGTATGATACAGAGGCTCTTTTGTATAAACTAAGACGAAATATAAGCTTTGATATTGAGCCTCATTTATTAGATGAGACGCATGACTCCCTCGGTTTTGTAGAACATGTAATAAAAACCGGAGAAGTTATTTATACTTCATAATTTTTAATAGAATATTAAGGGATTGGTTATAACCATGCGTACAGAACGTGAAATGATGGATTTAATACTGTCCGTCGCCGAAAATGACGACAGAATCCGAGCCGTTTATATGAACGGTTCCCGGGCAAACCCAAATGTTTCAAAAGACGATTTCCGCGATTACGACATTGTTTTTGCCGTTACAGAGACAGAACCGTTTCTGGCTGTTCAGAACTGGATAGCGGTATTCGGTGAAACCACGATTGTTCAGGAACCCGATTTAAACGATATAAGCTATGGAATTACGCATGATTGCTTAAATTCCTATACATGGTTAATGCTGTTTAAAGACGGGAACCGCATTGACCTGCGCATTATAACAATAGAAACAGCGACGGAGGATTTTTTATCCGGCACGCTGGCGGTAAAGCTTCTTGACAAGAATAATTTTTTACCCGGTATCCCCGCTCCGGATGACAGCGGCTACTTTATAAAACATCCGTCAGCCGGAATATACCATGCTTGCTGCAATAATTTCTGGTGGTGCCTGAACAATGTCGCAAAGGGTATTGCCAGAAAACAGCTTCCCTACGCTATGCGTATGTATTCGGAGGTCGTGCATGCCGAGCTTGAGAAAATGACCGAATGGCATATCGGAATGAACCATGATTTTTCGGTAACAACGGGCATGTGGGGAAAATACTTTGAAAAATACCTGCCGCAGGAGCTTTATGCCCGTTATAAAGCGACCTATTCCGACGGCAATTATGAGCATTTAAAAGCGGCAGTTTACACCGCCTGCGGTTTGTTCCATGAATTGGCGGCTGAAGTCGGGGAGAAACTGGGTTTTTCATACCGGCAGGATGAAGAAGACGGAATAAGGGAATATCTCGGAAGGCTTTTTTATAATAATATAAAAAACGGATACTCTTAAAAAGCATCCGTTTATCTTTTTTCTATTATACTGGTACAAAGTGACGACAAATTCTTTACAATTCTTAAATAAACTTTTTGGGAATACAAAGGTATTTATTGGCATATGGCATTGGTGAAGCTACAAACATTAAAATCATCGCCGAAGGCGATACCGCCATTGTTAATTTTTAATTGTTAAACGGTACTCAGCTTCCCTCGCCTGAAATAAGTGAAATCGGGTCAATCCATTCGCCGTTTTTCTTCAGGCTGAAATGCAGGTGGGGGTCTTCGTTGATTTCACTTTCTGCTGTGTTTCCGACTAAGCCTATTACAGTTCCCGCCGATACCTTGTCGCCTTCGGCAATCTGAATATCAGAGTCAAGGTTACTGTAATATCCTTCCAGACCGTTCCCGTGGTCGATAACGATTGTCGAACCGAGCATTGTATCCTCATAAACGCTGGAAACTACTCCGCCGGTCATGCTTTTCACCTTTTCTCCCATTTCACCGGCAATATCAACGCCGTCATGCGTTTTCCATACGTTCAGCGTATTTGATTTTGTAAGCTCGCCGTCGGAAAAGCTGTTGATGACTTCGCCGTTAATCGGTCTTACCATTGCCTGGTTAACACCGGGATTTTCCACTAAAATATCCTCTGCGGCGTCGGCGGGGATATCATCAGCCGGAGCAACAGCTTCCTCAGCCGGATTAGCTGTCCCTGCCGTTACGGTTGTTACCGAAGGCGTTCTTACAACGTCATTTATCGGCACGTCGACAGGGGTATCGTTATCACCCGCCGCTATATCCGACGGGGGTTTTGTGTTGTTCTGGCTTATAAGTTCGGAATTAAGCTTGTTTGTAAGGGCGGTATATGAATAGATTCCCGCCGCGCCGATTACCAATAAACTGATTCCGACCGCGATAGCAAGTCCTTTACCTGATAATTTTCCTAAACTAAAAATATTTTTCATGAATACAACCAACCTTTCCGGATGTTTTGTCCGCAAAGGACAAAACTTCCAGTTTGAAACTATGTTTCAAACTTGTTTCCTTTCTGTATGCTTTGTGTTATAAAATATGGAATAATTGACCTCAAGCATAGTTTTGACAAGTTTAGGGGTTTTATTCTTATTTAGTAAAAATTTTTTATAAAATAATCCTGAATTCCCACATTTTATACTAATCCGTAATTAAAATCCGGAATCCGCGGTTAAAAAGATTTTTGCAGTGCCGGAGTGTGTTTGCAAACACACTCCGGCACTGCAAAAAAATCCTTAAAAAACCGCTTGGATAACAAAAGGTAAACTGCTATAATATTAATTGAAGATAAAAAGGAGATAAAAATGTCCTAACTTAATTTCAAAAACCTTTCGTCAATATTTTTTTCAAGAGTCTGAATAATAAAATCATAGCTGAAGGCGCTTCCCGTTTTAACTCCGTGGGAATCGGCAAGCTCCGGCGTATAGTCCGAAAGCTTGTATAGCCTGAGGTCTGCAAATGCCCTGTCATAATGTGTGATAACGGGAATAAATTCTATTCCGGTAAATACGGGGCGTTTATCGCGTTCCTGAGCCGTATCGTCAAGAAGGAGCATAATATCGAACTGTAATACCCCGCCAATCAGTCTTTGTCCGACGTCCTGAGCCGAAATAAAATTACCGAGTGAATATGCGCAGATTGTCTGCGAACCGTCGCTGCGGTCAATAAGCTCAATATTACGGAGAACATGGGGATGGGTTCCTATGATAATATCGGCTCCCGCTTCGGAAAGCCTTTTTGCCGTCTGACGCTGATAATCGGTAATAACGTCGGAATTTTCAACGCCCCAGTGCAGCGCGACAACGCATATATCTGAAATTTTATCAGCCTTTTTTATTTCCGATTCCATAAGCTCAATATCAAGGGCATTGCCGATTATTATATCCGAATCTTCGGGGATTGTCAGCCCGTTTAAATATTCTGTATAGGACAGGTAGGAGAATGTGATTCCGTTTACTTCGTTTGTACGGATGTTATCCCTGTCGGCAGCATTACGGTATGCTCCGGCGACGACGGCGTTTTCCCTGGCGTCCCAGTAGTCAAGGCAGGCAAGCAGACCTTTAACGCCTTTGTCAAGGGTATGGTTGTTAGCAATTGTAAAGACGTCGAAGCCTATATCCAGCATATGGTCTCCGAGAGCCTTCGGGGAATTGAACAGGGGGTATGTCGAAGGTTCATATTCATCGTTGCAAATCAGGGTTTCCTGATTCAGCATCGCAATATCCGCGCCGCTTATCAGACCGGCGACATTCTCGTATGCATAGGAAAAATCATAACCTCCGTTTTCCGAACGCGAAGCCGCCTGTTTATATATACTGGAATGAATGAGGTTATCGCCGGCAGCCGCAAATCTGACTCTGGCGAACTCGGGAGCTTTTATTGCCGTAGTTTCGGGAGGTGTAATTACAAGCGGAGGCGTAGTGTGAGAAGGGGGGACTTCCGCATCCTTGCCTGATTCAAAATCTTCGACGGTTATATCAACCGGAACAACAGGCTTGGTATCAATTGGTTTGCAGGCCGTTGGAACTGTAATTGCGCATATTGTCAGCAAAACAGCCGTTAATCTTTTTAACACAGGCAATATCTCCTTTTATACCGTATTTTTTAAAATACACTTGTAATTATATGAATACTGTTATATAATAATATTATTCCGCGGTTGGATTTGATGAAATCCTCTTCGGATATCAGGTACAAACAAAATAATATTTTTTATTGATTCCGTATTAAGGCATATACTTTAATAATATCCTTAACGGGTAAATTTATTCCGGATTGACCTTCAAGGGGGAATTTGCATGAAAAATTTTAATGAAAAAACCATTTTTAACTGTAATGACGCATTAAATTCTTTAATGAACGAAATCAGCAGCCTGCCGGCAATGGAGTTTTCGGGCTTAAAACAGCAAAACCCGGTATTAATTATAATTGACGTCATTAACGGATTTATACGGGAGGGAGCAATGTCTTCCCCGCAGATTGAAAGCATAATACCGCCCGTGGTAAACCTGACGGAAAAATTCATCTCAGAAAATCTGCCGGTAATAGCTTTTGCCGATTGCCATAAGGAAAACTGCGCCGAATTCGGTTCGTTCCCTCCCCACTGCCTGGAAAACACAACAGAAAGCGAGCTTGTCAGCGAGCTGAAAAAAACGGTCGGGTATAAGCTGATAAAAAAGAATTCGACCAATGGTTTTCATGAAAATGATTTTTCAGAATTTATGGCGCAAAACCCCGATACGGGCATTTATGTCGTAACAGGCGACTGCACTGATATCTGCGTTATGCAGTTCTGCCTGTCGCTTCAGACATGGTTCAACAAGCAGGATAAGGAAATTACGGTTATTGTTCCCCTTAACTGTGTTGAAACCTATGATTCTCCGGATCATGACAGCGGTTTAATGAATATTGCCGCATATAAAATCATGTCGGACTGCGGTATAAAGTTCGTCAGGGAAATAATCTGATAATTCGGGAGTTGTTATATGCAGAAAATACTCGGATACATGAGAAAGGCAATACAGGAATTTGACCTGCTCCAAAACGGCGACAGGATTGCTGTCGGAGTTTCGGGAGGGAAGGATAGCCTTGTTCTTTTAAAAGGACTTGTTCTGCTGAAGCGTTTTATCGGAATAGACTATGAGGTCATTGCAATTACGCTTGACCCCTGCTTTAACGGCAGGGAGGGAGATTATTCCCGGGTTGACGGACTTTGCTCGGAGCTTGGCGTGCGGTATGAAATAATCAGAACCAATATTGCTGAAATCATATTTGATATAAGGAAAGAAACAAACCCCTGCTCGCTTTGCGCAAGGATGAGAAGGGGCGCTTTGCATGACGCGGCAAAAAAAGCGGGGTGCAATAAGCTGGCTCTCGGTCATAATTTTGAGGACGCCGTCGAAACCTTCGTTATGAACCTTTTTAACGAGGGCAGACTGGGCTGTTTTGCCCCGAAAAGCTATTTGTCCAGGAAGGATATAACGGTAATAAGACCTCTTGTATTCGCTCCCGAAAAAACGGTAAGAAGCGCCGCCGTAAGGAACGGTCTTCCGGTAATAAAATCGCTGTGCCCTGCCGACGGTCATACGTCAAGGGAAAAAACAAAACAGTTTCTTGCCGAACGGGATAAAGCTGACAGGGGATTTTCATACCGTTTGTTTACGGCGATGAGAAAAGCGGGACTGGACGGCTGGCAGTACCGGGATGAAATTTAAAACAGGGTTTCGGTTAAACGGGGTTTCCATAAACGGATAAAACGTCTTAAAAAGGAAGGCTTGAAACCCGGGCTTCATTATCTTAAGCATACAGTTATATTTTTATATTGTATTTGTTAAAACTGCTATGTAAACGATTATTCTATTTAGTTATGATGATAAAACAATTATATAAATATTGACAGGATGAATAAAATATGTTAAAATAATGTAGTTTTTAATATTAAGAACCAGTTCCCATAGGCGTCAACGTTTGTCATTTGGGTAGATTTTCCCGAATACAGCGTTGAAAATCCTTGAAAGGCGACAGCCTGTCTGCGGATTTTCGCCTTGTCTCCAGTAAAATCATACTCGAAAATCCATACATTTTTCCAATGAGAACAGGTTCTAACTTCCGGGGCGGGGGAACAGATAAAAATCAGCAGAATGGCGCAGCGTAAAAAGTTTTCTGTGAATAATACAAGCTCCGGATATTAAACTATACTTAATACAAATAAACTATTAATTAAATAAGGGGAGAGTAATGCAATATGAATATCAAAAAGGATTTTAAGTGCATTTTTTCAGTTTTTACAGCTTTAATACTGTTTTTGACAGGAACTTTAACAGCATATGCGGAGGAACAGCAGCTTGAGGATTATGAGTTTAATATAAGCAGGGCAATTATGTCTCCGGGAGCATGGGGACAATCGATAACTTTTGCGCAAAGTGACTTCAAAGCCTCTAAATTTACCCCCGAGTCCGTTGTGACTGTTGAGTTTGAGCTTGACGGAGAACCCGCAAACCCGAACCTGCCCCCTATTGAGATGGTTTTCCAGAATTATTCCACTGCCGACCCCGTTATCTGGGCAAAAATTTCACCGTATGAATATACCGACAGCATCGCATATTTTAATTATGAGGATATGGTAAAAAATTACGGTTTTGATGATTTAAGCGGTGTGGATAATATATTTATAGGCGATACGGGAACGCCGATTAAGGTTACGAAAATGACCGCGACTAATGTTACCGGAGGTCCGTCGGTCACGACAATCACAACTGTTGAAACAGCCCCGGAAGAACCCGAACAGACCGTGACAGCTGCCGCAACCCAGGCAGCGGATAACGCAGGCGAAGCTTCGGGTAATATACCCCTGGTTCCGATTGTTATCATCACCGTTGTGGTAGCCGGGGGCATAGTGACCTTTTTAGTAATCAGAAACAAAAGAAGAGGCGGATTTTATTAATTTCTAATTAAATAATTTATACAGGAGCGGATTTGTTCCGGCTCCTGTAATTATTTTATACGGAGCTGTATTTTGCTCAGACGCCCGGGCATACGGTATCTGTCATGGAAATTCCGGACTGAATAATCTGCTGAAAACCCACGGGGATTGTCATTGATAACACAAACCCGTAAAGCCTTTGTCTGTGATGGATTTTTATTATAATAAACAGAGACGCCCGCATTATAAAGATTATGCGGGCGCCCCATTACAATAAGTTTTCCTTCCGTTAATGAATATGCTGCCTCCGTGAGAGTCGCTTGCTACAATGAGCGGGAAATCCTCGAAATAAAGCTTTTTTACGGATTCGCACCCCAAATCCTCAAAAGCGGCAGCCTCGCAGCTTTTTATACATTTTGACGCCAGCGCGCCGGCGCCTCCGACGGCGCAAAAATATACCGCGTTATTATTTTTAATGGCGGAATTGACTTCACCGCTTCTTTCCCCCTTGCCAATCATCGCGCAAAGACCGAGACTTAGAAGCGCGGGGGTGAATTTATCCATTCTCCCCGACGTGGTCGGACCGCATGAACCGATTACCTTACCCTCAGGCGAGGGAGTTGGTCCCGTATAATAAATAACGCTGTCTTTCAGGTCAAATGGCAAAGGGACGTTCCCGTCAAGCATAGCTTTAAAACGCTTATGGGCGGCGTCCCTTGCCGTAAAGACATACCCCGACAGCAATACCTTGTCGCCGGCGCGAAGAATACCGCAGTATGAACGAAGCCCGGCAGTATTTATACTGTATGTATCCGGCATATTCAGATTATATGTCCGAAAGCTTTATATTATCCGTATCAAGGCTGCCCCCTGACGCGGCGGCTTCCGCGGCTTTAGTAAGGCTTTCAAGCTCGCTCATATCAAAACCGAACTTGTTGGAAAGCTTGGGCGGAGCGGGAGAAGCGGGTTTAACCGGCTGGGGAACGGAAAGCTCGGGAACGGGAGCAGGCGCGGGAGCCGGCTTCGGGGATGAAGAGACAGGCTTCGCGTTCTTGTCGGCGGCGGGAACATTGCCTTTGCGCAGGGATTCCTGAGTTTTTTCTATAATGGACTTGGTTTGCGAAAGCTTGGACAGGCTCTCGTTTGAGAAAAGCTGCAGAACCTCGTTGAGCTTGTATACATTGGTTTCAATATCATTTATTTCGGTTGCAATCATGTTTCTTATATTGGCGGCGGCAGACCGCATTTCAGTTGATTTATCCTCGGCTTCGACAAGAATCCGGCTCGCCTTGTCATCTGCGGATTTAACTATGGTGGAAGCCTTGCCGTTTGCGTCGTCAACAACCTGATTGGCAAGCCTTTTGGCGTCTTCATCCATTTTACGGGCATTTTCCTTTGCCTGGGAAACAATTGAGTTAGCGGTTTTCTGAGCCTCTATAAATACGTTGCTGAGGTCCATAGCGCTGTTGTCGGTGCCCGCTCCCGCGCCCGCGGAAAGCTTATTCTTAGCTTCTCTCAGTTCTTCCTCAAGTGTGGAGTTCTGTTTTTTAAGTTCGTCATTTTCCTTAATTTTCTCATTCATTTCATCTTCGATGCTCTTCATCTGGAGTTTAAGAGAATCATTGCCGGCCATCAATTCGGAAATCTTAGCCTTATCTGCGGCAAGAAGCTCGTCATACTTACCGGTATCAACGCTTCCTCCGCCCGCGCTTTCAAGCAGGGTCTTCTTTTCTTCAAGCTCGGCTTCGAGGGTGTAAATCTTAGTATTCAAATCATCGACATAGGCAAGAACGTCTTTTTTATCGAATCCGCCTACTCTAACCGTTTTGAGAAAACCGGTTCCTTCCATAACTGTGTACCTCCATAAAAAATCAGAAATTATTATTCCTTTGTGAAAAGAAATAATAGTATGCATATAAATTATAGCATAATTCTTAAATTTTCACAAGGGGGATTCAGCTATATTTCTTCACAAAAAACAAACTTATTTTTTAGCTAATAATAACCACGATGCCTGAAAACTGCACTCTCCGTGAGTTGCGGCGCTGACAAATCACTGATTGTCTGTCAATCAGAAAACAAACCGGGATTCTCTTTCAGCAGCTTACCTACAGTATCGGCTGTCTTAACCGCGCTTAAGAGAACACAACCGGCGTCCCCGATTTTAAAGTAATCTGCCGCTCCGGCTTCAAGCAAATCCTTTTCAACCTTGCCGTAATTCTCCGAAACATCGCCCCCGGGGAAATAATGACGGTACTGCGGACATTCAATCAGACCCTTACCGGTTTTAATATACAGCGTCTGCGGTTTTTCCGTAAGTCGTCCGGGTATATTATTCCATTCCTCAACGCCGTGCAGAAAGGTGTTTTTTGTCAAGCCGCACCCTAAAAACAATATCTGCGCGTTCAGGTCGTAAAGCTTTCCGTAACAGCCGTTTCTGGGGCAGGGGGAATTTGTCAGCTCCTCGCCTTTTACGAATTCCGCGGCGTTTTTACCGGCTGCCGCAACCGAATGGGTAGGGTGGAGAGAACGCACAACGCCGTTCCGTTTTAAAAAAAGGTTTGTTAAAACACCCACGCAGGACGGCGTTTCAGCCGGGTCATAAACATTGTTTTCCCCGACGGGGGTATTCCCGCTGTCAAATGAAGTCCATACAACAGTGTCCCATGTATGGGCGGGCAAGACAAGCAGTCCGTTCTCCATGAACTCAATCAGCGCGTCAAGAATATCATCGGCGCCGTTTTCGCATTCCCCGACGCTTTTTACCGACGAATGAACCATCAGTACGCCCGTTGGGTTTATACCGCTGTTGCGCAAATCGTCAAGCAGTGATTCCCTGGTATTATATCTTTTCATTATGTACCCCCTGTTAAGCCGTAACGTTTTATATTTATGTTTAACACGGAAAATATTTCACAGTAAGCAAAGCATATCATATTATCCGGAAAGTGTCAATAAAAAATCCCCATAAAAAGCAGACTGACGCGCTTTTTATGGGGATATGAAAACAGACAAGCTGTTTTAGGGCAGCCGGGCAGTTTTTGTCCGTTTATTTTTTCCCGAATATCTTATAGTAAAGCTCGACGAAATAGAATTTCACCTCATATTTGTCGGGGCTTTGGAGCATTTCAATTTCTTCCTCGGTAAAAACCCCGTTATAATCGGCGAGTACGTCGTCGATGTTGGTAACGGCAGGGAGGCACAAAGGCGGGAACATAACGCACCACCAGTTTTTTCCTTCAGCTTCGCCTATATTTACCCTTAAAGCCTTATAATATCCTTCGGGCATTGTAATATTGTCATAAACCCGTTTGGTAAAATACATATCGGTAACCTCACACCGCACGTCGTAGTCATACCCGCTTGAAAGCACCGTTTCCCTAGCGGCGGCTTCTATTTCACCGATATTGATTTCAGCCGCTTCCGCCGCGTTTAAAGCGCTGCCCGCTCCTTCGAATATGTATGAAGTACGCGACAGGATTTCATCCCTGACCTTCAGTTTTAAAGCCTGGTCCTCTTCGGAATCGGAATTAGCCAGAATATGAAGACGGAACACATTTTCGGTTATTTCGTTATAATCATTCATAAACGATGTGATTCCGGTTAGAATTATAGTAATAACCATTCCTGCCAACAAAGAAATTTCAATTCTTTTCATTTTAAAATATCCTTTCAATATATGATTATAGTCGTTTAACTTTATAACGATTCGTTTAAAGTAAAACGGATTTCCGCTGTGTGAACATGCTCTAATAACAAAATTTATATGAGGAATAAGGTGTAAGGTAAGAACCAATACACGATAATTAACCCCTGACTACTATATCCTAACAACTAAAAGCATTGCCCGAAAATAATGGAATTATACATAAATTATAAAAACTTTTTTCAGCATGCAGGAAAATTTATATAAAAACTATTGACATATTAAGCAAAATTGTGTATAATAACAAGGCATTCGATATAATGTCAGGTATTAGCGCGCTATCTTAGCTCAGTAGGCAGAGCACATCCTTGGTAAGGATGAGGTCGGCAGTTCGAATCTGCTAGATAGCTCCATTTCCAATAGCCGCCTCCGATTCTGCATAAGGGGGCGGCTTTTGTATAATAAAACGGGAGGTTATAATATGCCGGAGTGTCTAAACAGGGATGATTTCAATGAAATACGTTCATGGGTTCACAGGAACGCCCGCCCCCTTGAGCTTTCCTTATGGAAATGCCATTTTGAAGGCGGAAGCAAAGAGAATGCGCTCAACGAGCTTGCATTTTATCAGAACAGCGACGGCGGCTTCGGGAACGTTTTAGAACCCGATAACTGGAACCCTGAATCAACGCCGTACAACACGGAGTTCGCTGTAGGCATCCTCCGGCGGATTGGTTTTACCGATATTTCACACCCGGTTTATCAGGGGATATTCCGGTTTCTGAAAAACACGCAATACCGCGGTGAAAACGGGTGGTTCTTTAACGTTCCCGCAAATGACTTATACCCCCATGCCGTATGGTGGAATTACAGCGAAGAGGGCAACATTATTCAGAATATCGGCTTAACGGCAAGCCTGTCGGGATTTATACTCCGCTATGCAAACGTCGGGGACGAGCTTTACGGCGCCGCCCTTGAATATGCTGATATGCTTCTTGAAAAGCTTAAAACAGACGACAGCTGCGGCGATATGGGCATATCGGGCTACTGCTCCCTGTTTTGCGATTTAAAGACGGCGGGGCTTGAAAGCCGTTTTGATTTGGATTTCCTTGAAAATAAAACGCGCTCTTTGATAAAAGCGCATTTTCATGAATATGTATGGACTCACCATCAGGATATGGCGGTCATGTTCCCCGAACCGTCCTTATATTATTACGGCGGGTATGAACAGGCTGTGTCGGACTCCCTTGACGAGCTTGTTAAAATCAGACCTGAGGGCGGAGTCTGGGGTATCCCGTGGGAATGGTACGACGGCGGCGTTTACGCTAAGGAATTCGCTATAAGCGAAAACTGGTGGAAATCTTTTAAGGCAATTGAAAAACTGCTGTTCTTAAAGGCATACGGAAGGCTGGTATCAATTAACAATTAACAATGGCGGTATACCGCCTGCGGCGGTATGATTTTAATTTATTACTTTTAGCTGTTGCAAGGTACTGGTTTTAAAATAAATTAATGACCGCGTAATTGTTTTTACTCAATTACGCGGCGTGTTTTTAATAAGTATCTTTTAGCATATCCTTTTTGCCTTCCATGATTTCATGCATCATTAGCATACCCAGCTTAAAGCCATACATAAAACCTTTTTCTTCCCAGTAATCATAAGCTTCATCATAACATTCCTGTAAATCTTCAAATCTTTTAAACTCCTCTCCCGTAAGTACGTTTTTAAGCCATACTTCCCTTTCGGTTTCGATTTTCTCATTAATTTGTTTTAAAGCAGGATCATATGTGTTAATCTCTTCATGGGGATAAAGTTTACCGTCAAAAAAGTCTTTAAGTATAGACATTATGTATTACCTCCAAAAATATTAATTTGACTTTTAATCGGAAGCATGTTATAATATCAGCAGGGAATGATTTATATCATGTTCCTTTGTTTTGAGCAACCTGTTTCCATGTGGAGTGGTAGGTTGCTCTTTACTTTTTTATCCAGTCTAAAACTCTCTCCTTTTCGATTCTCCAATCCCTGCCCACTTTAAAACCCTTTAATTCATTGGATTTTAAAGCCCTCTTAACCGTAGTTTCGCTTATTTGCAAAAATTCAGCCAACTGCTTTGGAGTTACTATATCAGGCAGATTGTTAAGTCCCATTAATTCACCCCTCTTTCTATATCATATTATATCATAATACATCATATTGTGTCAAGAGGATTCAGATAATTATTTGACTTTTTTTCGGAGATATGATATAATATCATTGTAGATTTGATATTTTATCATATCTTCTTTTGTGAACACTCGATTTATCTCTGACCGGAGGGGCGGGTGTTCG
>DBCY01000200.1:31785-35376 GCA_002293295.1 Ruminococcus sp. UBA946
AGTTTTTTTTCTATTGCCATAACTAATTCTTTTGGCAATGATATATTAAACTGCTTTTGACTTTCCCTGCGTTTTCTGAAATAATCGGCTCTGCTTTTAGCTGGCATATACACCTCCTCTGTACCACGATACTATAATATCATGTTTCGCGAAACTTGTCAATAGGTTTTATATAATATTTAAATTTTTTATACAAAATTACCGGCATGAGTAAAAATTTCATGCCGGTGTTGCTTTTACAGATTGATTTATACTAGTATTATTTCCCGTATGGGCTGTCAAATTCGGCTTCGGCTTTTTTAACGGCTTCTTCAAGCGACATACCGACAAAGCTCTGCGCGCCCAGAAAACGCCCCGACTTCCTGTCGTCGACAAAGGCGCCCACTGTAATTCCCGGGATTGCGCTTTCCGGGGAGTTCGGGGCGTGCTGACCGCCTAAATCCGTCCTGCACCAGCCCGGGTCGGTCAGGTTTATTAAAACATCCGTCCCCTCAACCTTTGAACCGAGGTCTATTGTGATTTTATCAAGAGCCGCCTTGCTTGCGGAATAACCCGCCTGCTGGGGGTCGAGCGCAATGCCGCTTGTTGTGTTCAGAACCCTTCCGAAGCCGTTTGCAATCATCTTCGGCATAAAATGGTAGCATATCATCGCGGGGGCGATTGTGTTGATTTTAAAGCTTTCGGTATAATCGGACACGGGTGTTTTGAAATAATCATTGCGGTATGCTATTTGCAGACCCGCGTTATTCATGACAATGTCAACCGTAACTCCGAGCTTGTCAATTTCCTCAAGCATGGCAAAAACCGCGTCAAGGTCGGAAAGCTCCGCCGCGACTGAATATGCCTCAACTCCTGTTTCCTTTACCTCCTTTAAAAGCTTTTCGGTGCCTTCGGGCTTTCTGCTGTGAAGAATCAGGTTGCAGCCCCTCTCAGCCATGAATTTTGCGGTAAGATAACCTATCCCCCTGCTTGCGCCCGTAATAAAAGCCCATCTTCCTTTTACGTTTACCATAATAATAACTTTCCTTTCAATTATAATATTTTATCTTGCCGGATTTATTTCCTTCTTTGCCTTTTCCAGCGTTTCTATGACCTTATCGCACCATAAATCGAATTCTTCGTCCTCCTGACGGCATTCCTCATGCTCTGATATGTAATCAAGGGCTGTGCGCACGCCCTGTTTAAAACGAACAACCGCGTTATAACCCGGTACTGCCCTTTTCAGCTTGGAATTGTCAAAAACCACCGTATTTGACTTGTCTCCGGTAAGTCCGCCCGTGAGGTCGTATTTTTCGGGGCATACCGCCGCCAGGTATTCCGACGACACATAATAGGGCTTGAAGGGTACGTTCAGGGCATCGGCGATTGTACTGTAAATCTGATTCCAGGTAAGCGATTCGTCCGATGTTATATGGAAGGTTTCGCCTATGGCGTGGGGGTTCCCCATCAGTCCGGCAAACCCTTCTGCAAAGTCGGTGTTGAAGGTAAGGGTCCATAACGAAGTGCCGTCCCCGTGGACGATAACGGGTTTTCCTTCCTTCATCCGCTTTATAACCTGCCAGCCGCCCATGCTTCCGTGCAGACCCACGGGAATGCTGCGCTCGTCGTAGGTATGGCTGGGACGTATTATAGTAACGGGGAAGCTGTTTTCGCGGTACATTTTCATGAGGTAGTCCTCGCATGCGATTTTGTTCCGCGAATATTCCCAGTACGGGTTTGCGACCGAAGTGCCTTCCGTAATGATATAATCCCTTACGGGCTTGTTATATGCCGAAGCCGAGCTTATGTACATAAACTGTTTTGTCCTGCCGTTAAAAAGCCGGCAGTCCCTTTCAAGCTGAGACGGAACAAACCCGATAAAGTCGCAGACAACGTCAAATTCCATTCCCTTGAGCTTTTCCGCGGTTTCGGCTTCATTATTAACGTCGGCATTAATAAACTTAATGCCCTGAGGCAGTATGCCGTTCCTGTTCCCCCTGTTTAAAAGGTAAAGCTCGCAGCCCTCCCCGGACAGCTTTCTGGAGATTGCGGTGCTGATAATGCCGGTGCCCCCGATAAACAATACTTTCATTTTTTGATTCGATCCTTCCTTTAAAAATAATTAATTTTTCTTCCAATAATCCTTACACATTATACCATTATTACAGAGGTAAAGTCAATACGGGAATCGTCGGGAGAGCGTCCAAAAAGCGTTGACACAGAATAAAAAATATGATATGATAAATATCATGAGAAAAACGAAGCTAACCGGGGGAAGCCGCTGCCCGAACTGCGGAAACGAAGAAAACCAGGCTAAATACGGTTTCAACAGGTCGGGTACGCAGCGATGCAGATGCGGGAACTGCAGCCGTACTTACACCCTTGAACCCAAGAACAGGGCATACCCGGACGAAATACGAAAAAACGCCATAAACGCCTACTATTCCGGGGCAAGCGGCAGGGAAGTCGGAAAAATGTTCGGTATGAGCAAGGAAAATGTATTTAACTGGCTGAAAAAAACTGATAATAACAAATAAGGATATGCTTCTGCCTTGGCTTGCATGTTTTGTATCATGCTTAAGGAATAGCAGGGGACCGGCTGTAAAAAATGAACAGACCAGCCGTAAAGAACACATATTATTGTATGTTTATTGGATAATAATACAAACGGCATAATAATAAACGAATATCTTATAAGGGTTTAAATTCTGTGAATTACAGGATTTAAGCCTTTTTTGGCATTTGTATTGTTTTGGCCAGACGTAATTTTCCGTAAAATTGAATATTATTTTTATTATAATACTTGACATCCCTTTCCAAATATATTATAATATAATCGTAACAATTTATAGAGTTTCAATGCATTTAACTCCTGTAAATTTGCAATTATATTTTAACGTTATTTTGGCTTGTACCGTCAGCAGTGAAGGTACAAGCCATTTTTTACATTTCTGGAACTTTATCGTTCCGTACGTATTATATAATGTCAAGGCAGAAATACAAATTGTATATAAAAAAAAGTGTAAAGTTAAAAGCCTGTACCTCATAAATAATATGTTTTTGAACACTTTCCACCGGTTTTTCAACATTTTCTGTGGAAATATAAAGCCTTTTAATTAATTTCCGGCAGTTTTTACGTGCATTTTAATACAATAAGTATATGTTGCCGATAAAAAGCCTATATTAAGGTTAAAATAATTCAATTAATTTACATTAAGGATTTTATATTAATTTAATACAGTTAAAACGGGAGTTTAGCTGTTAAAGGGCAGAGCATCGGAAAGGGCGGTCATAAGCATGATAAAAGGCATTAATAAAAGAATACTTGAAATTACCAACACAAACAATGATGTTTTCGAAAAGGCAGTGCTTTATATCCGAGCCGACAAAAGCGGCTTATCCGGCAGCAGGCTGGAGCAGGAGGCGCGTGATTATCTGGACACGATTCTGCCCCTTCCCAAGGAAAAAGCGGGCGGTAAAATCAATCCCGCCGTAAAGCTTGTCTGTGCGGCGGCTTTTGTTCTGTCAGCCGTAATTTTATTTGCCCTGCTCAAAACTTCGGGGTTGTTTTAAGGAATGAGGAGTGCCGGTATCAGTTAGAAAATAGTAGCT
>DBCY01000200.1:35401-39668 GCA_002293295.1 Ruminococcus sp. UBA946
TATGATTTTTATTATTAAATTGTAACTTTTAGATGTTATAAGATACTAGTCCCGTTTGCTTCGCAACCCCTGATTCCTTACTCCTGCGCAGTAAAACTAACTAACCGCTGTTTGCCAACTACTATGCTGGAGCGCGCTGAATAATTACTCATTAATTAACAGATATAATTTAATGTTATTATTGTGTTTTGTAAAATTATATGGTATAATGTAATATAAAAGTACAGCCGTTTCACTTTAAACGATTTCGTTTGGTGTTAATGAACTTTATCACAGTATCGGGGTTAAATAAAATGCCGTATAATAACAACAGCAATAAGAAAAAACAGGATTACAGCAGAAGAGCGGATAAAGATAATAAAGGAAATGATAATAAAAAATTATATGAGCGGAATAAAACATACGGTATGAACCGCCGGACCTTTCATAATGATGATGAAAACGAAGCCGGCAGTGAAAACACAGGATTTATTATCGGCAGGAACGCCGTTACGGAAGCTTTAAAGGCAAAAAAGCGGATTGACACCCTTTATGTCAGCGGCGAAGGCGGCGGAAGCCTGGGGATAATATGCGGCATGGCGAACGAAAAGGGAATTGTCGTTAAAAAGGTTTCGGATATAAAGCTTTCCGCAATGTCGGGCGGAGCGTCTCATCAGGGTGTGATTGCGAGCGGAGCCTGCGCCGAATATACTACCGTGGATGATATTATTGCCGTTTCGGCGAAAAAAGGGAAACCCGCTTTTATTATAATATGCGACGAAATTGAAGACCCGCATAATCTGGGCGCAATCATACGCACTGCCGAAGCGGCGGGAGCCGACGGCATAATCATTCCGAAAAGAAGAAGCGCGTCCCTGAACATGACCGTATTTAAAACATCGGCGGGAGCGGCAAGCTGGCTTCCTGTGGCAAGGGTGTCAAATATAGTTTCGGCTGTCGAAACGCTTAAAAAGAGCGGCATATGGATTTACGGAGCCTCTGTTAAGGGAGAGGAATACACCGGCGTCAGCATGACCGGGAATATCGCAGTTGTAATAGGTTCCGAGGGCTTCGGAATAGGAAGGCTTGTTGAGGAAAAATGTGATTTCCTAATAAAACTGCCCATGAACGGACAAATAACCTCCCTCAATGCGTCCGTTGCGGCAGGGATTATTATGTATGAGACGGTAAGACAGAGGACAGCTATGCAAGGCAAATTGTGATGATTTTAGAACCTGTTCCCATAAGCGTAAACATATGTCATTTCGGTAGATTTTACCGGATACAGCGTTTGAAATCCTTGAAAGGCGACAGCCTGTCTGCGGATTTTCGCCTTGTCTTCAGTAAAATTATACTCGAAAATCCATATATTTTTTGATGGGAACAGGTTCTTACAGCTGAACTGTATATAAGGAGATGATAATCTTGGCTGACGGACGCTATTCAATTGATGATATATTAATCGAATACTCAAAGACTGATAATGCTGATAATACAGTAAAGCCGGACAATGGCATCGACCTTGACGAGCTTCTCAAAAGCTATGATATAAAACCCGGAAATACGGCTACGGATACTTTATACGACGAACTGCACGGTATCAAGGAAGCATTGAATAAACCCGAGTATGAAGACAGTCTCGCAGAAAAGAAAACCGTTCTGCCCGAACGCTCGTTTTCCGATAAATATGAAGATGAAAACGCTTATGACGAAGCTGACGGCAGCGTTAATACAGATACTAAAAAATCCGGGTTGTTTTCAGGGCGTTCCAAAAAGGAAGGCCGGCAGATGAGTCCTTTAGGCGGCGAATTGAAACGGGAAGCCGCCGTACCCGGGAACAAAACGGAACGGAAAACAAAAGACCCGTTTGAGGAATATTCTGCGTCTTCGGGTAATCAGAGCAGGCGCAGCCTGGACGATATACTTGACGAATATTCCGGCTCAATAGAGAAAAAGCATGCTCAGAACCGAATGCAGAATACTTCGCATAAAGGCTTTACTGATTTCTTTACAAGGCTTCTTTCAAAGGCTGAAGCCGGCGACGAACCCGTTAAGACGGAGCTTTTAGACGGTATGATGAAAATCAAAAAGGAGCAGGCGGAGTATACGGGACACATTACAAGGATGTCCCGTATTCCTCCGATTGAAAGAAAATCCATATCGGATATAAGTCTGAACCTTGACGATAAGCTTCTTCCCGATACCTCTCAGCTTAAAATCAGCTCCGAAAACAGCGAACTTAAAAAGCTAACGGAATTGAAGGAAAGGCGCAATAAAAAGATTAAGGATTTTGTCCTGGTAGGCGATGAGGAGGAATCGGTCGAAGACGACCGGGATGTTCACCCGGAGCAGAACAGTATCGAGGATTTTGAACGGTTTGAGGACGCTCCCGACATTGCCGTAAGCATCGAACAGATGAAAAGCAATTTGATTATGAGGCTTATTGTTTTGTTTTTCTGCTTTATCGTAAGCTTTTATATAGCCGCTGCTAACGATTTATCCTCTGAGCTTCTGATTCCTTTATTCAACAAGCATGACCAGACGGATGTGTTTTTGTTCACTAATACTGTCATAGGCCTGCTTGCGGCTTTCACGTCCTATAATACGATTACTATCGGATTTTCAAAGCTTTTATCATTCAAGGCGGACTGTGACACGCTGCCCGCAGTTTCCGCCGTAACCTGCATTATTACGTCAATGGCTATGTTCGCAAACCCGAATATGATTAAGGCAGGGTTTGTACATATATATATCCCGGTAGCAATAGGTTCTCTCCTTTTCAATACTGCCGGCAAGCTGCTTATCGTCATACGCACGCAGAGAAGCTTCAACTTTATTTCCGGAGCGGGGGAAAAATATGCCGTGTTCAATATAGCCGACGAGGAACAGGCTCTGAATTTTACCAGAGGGACTATTAGGGATTTCCCCAGCCTTTCGTCTATGAGGAAAACAGAATTCATCAGCGGTTTTCTTGAAACCTCCTATGCGCCCGACGCGGCAGACCGTTTCGGCGGCGTGTTTTCGCTCGTTTCATTATTGGCGGCAGTCCTGATAGCTGTCTTTGCGGGATTTATGGCAAAATCCGAATTCGGAAGCCCGAGCGTATTTGTGGGATTATCCGTTTTCGGAGCCTGCGTTTCAATATGTTCGGGATTTATGATAATGCTGGCGGTGAACCTGCCTATGGCTAAATCCTCTAAAAGGCACGCCGAAAACCAGGGGTTTATTCTGGGATATGACAGTATCGACGAGTTCGCCGACACGAACAGCATACTTGCCGACGCCGCCGAGCTTTTTCCTCAGGGAAGCATAAAGCTTTCGGCTATCAAGGTTTTTTCCGATACCCGGATTGACGAAGCCATTGTCGAGGCGGCAAGCCTTACAAATCAGTCGGGGAGTATCCTGAAAAATATGTTCTATGATATTATAGCCGGTAAAACGGAGCTGCTGAATCCCGTTGAAAGCTATATTTACGAGGATTCGATGGGTCTTTGCGGCTGGATAAACAACAAGCGCATCCTGCTCGGCAACAGGGAGCTTATGATAAACCACAGCATTGAGGGCATACCTTCGGAGGCAAGGGAAAAGGAATATACATCAAACGGCAAAGCCGCAGTTTACCTTTCTATTTCGGGTGAGCTTTCGGCAATGTTCGTCGTAGAGCTTTCGCCGGTAATTGAAGTTATGAAGGCTCTTAAATCGTTGCAGAAGTATAACATATACATAATACTGCGTTCGGTCGACTCTATAGTAACAATAAACAGGCTTTCCGAAATGTTCGGGATTTCCCCGGAATATTTTAAACTTCTGCCTTTCAGAACCCACCCCGAATTTGAAAATATGACTTCGTATCAGCAAAAGCAGAGGGCTTCCCTTGCCTGTTCGGGAAGGTTTTCGGTTTTAACTGCCCTGTTGCTCTCCTGCCGGCATATTAAGGGGACTGTTACGGCGGGTATCTGCCTTCAGGCGATTTCAATGCTTTTAGGGCTTATAATATGCGTCGTAATGGTAATTTCGGGTTCATACAGGGAGCTGACTGTATCAATGCTCACGCTTTACTCCACTGTGTTTACCTTGCTTCTTCTGGCTATGCAGGCAGTAAGGAAAACATAATATTTTATTTTTCTTATGGAACAAGCTTATAAAAATAAGTACCGTATAATTTTCTGAATCCCAGTTAATTATACGGTACTGTTATTTTGAATGGTTTCGGTTGTATACTTACCCTTTTTTTATATAATGCGTACTGAACAATTACACATTTCGTGTAATTGTTCCCAGAAACAGA
>DBCY01000190.1:0-539 GCA_002293295.1 Ruminococcus sp. UBA946
TCCTTTTTTATAAATATAAAAGAGTAAGTATTTATATGTAAAATATATAAAAATATCTTTTGTTATTTATATACTTATACAAATATCGAATATTCTACAATTAATATATTGACAAAGTAGAATATTCGACATATAATTAATTATAGTTAAAGCAAAGTATTTTTGACCTGATAACTTAGTAAATAATATGAAAGAGGTATATTTATGAATAGCTTTCTTGAAGATTTATATTTTGGCAAGATAAATCCTTCCGATAAATTAATTGAAAAACCTTCTGAACACATTAAGCTTACCGAAGAATTAGTAAAGAACATAAGAATACTATATAAATTTATAAATAAAGATGAAAATATCGAACAGTTTGAAGCTATGAACAATGTTCTCGAACTGGATATCAACATAAAGGAAATCGAAAAATCACAAAAATTTGCGGAGGGGTTCATATTAGGGTTAAGGTTAATGTCTGAGGCTTTTTACGGTCTGCCGTAATAAGAGGAATAAGGAGTAAGGAATAAGGAAGAAGGAATGAACTCCCTACC
>DBCY01000190.1:596-1416 GCA_002293295.1 Ruminococcus sp. UBA946
AAAAGAGACAAACCCCCCGGCGGTCTGGACGGGAGCAATACTCAGTATGTAGTCGCTGTTGCGTTTGAATTCGCCGAGACCGCTTTCCGCCGTTTCTTCGGCAATGGCTGGGGTGTTGTTTTCCTGCGACAAATGCCCCAGAACAAGCCGGGTTGTGCCGTTCCTGACAAGCTTTGCCGCGAATTTTGTGCAGTCGCTGTTTGAAAGGTGCCCGTTCCTGGAAAAAATCCGCGTTTTCAGGTAATAAGGATAAGAACCGTTCCGGAGCATTTCAATATCATAATTTGATTCAAGCAGAACGGCGTCGGTTCCGAGAAGTTTTTTTTCAACGGTTTCGGTGACATGCCCCAAATCGGTGCATACGGCGCAGGTTTTCCCGTCCCTGAAAGTAATTTTGTATCCGCAGGATTCCTTTGTGTCATGCGGGGTGGAAAAGCATTCGATTTCCATATCCCCGGCAGTGATACTGAGTTTGATTTCCTCGTAGTATGAACGCGGATTTATATAATCCCCCGAGCAAAGCAAATCAAGGGTATAGCTCTGCGCAAAGACGGGAACCCCCGTCTTTTTCGTAAGCATTTTTAACCCCGACGTATGGTCGCCGTGCTCATGCGTTATAAACACGCCTTTTACGGCATTCAGGGACAACCCGTTTATTTCAAAAGCCATGCAGAGGCGTCTGAATGAAACCCCGCAGTCGATTAAGATACCCGACTCCTTTGAGCCTACATAAGTGCAGTTCCCCTTGCTGGAGGAAAACAGCGGATAAAGCCTTGCCGTAACATCGCCTCCCTTTTCAGTGTGGAGTGTGGAGTTTGGA
>DBCY01000190.1:1462-12823 GCA_002293295.1 Ruminococcus sp. UBA946
TAACAATTAACAATGGTGGTATACCGCCTGTGGCGGTATGAGTTAATGTTTTTTACCGGATGGTGTTGGCAAAATCCGTAAATTTAAATTTTTGGTGAAATTAAGAATTCCTTAAATCTAAAATTCGCTTTGCCTTGCCCTGGAATCTTTCCAGCGATTTATGCTCGGCAAGGCTTACCTTAGTGTCTATACCCAGAACGGTTTTCAGCTTGTCCCGTATGCTTTGCTGAAGGTTCTCCAGCTTTGAGAACTGTTCAAGCAGCGAACCGTCGGCAAGCTCAACCTTAACTTCAAGATAGTCGGAATAATTCTTCCTTGTTATAATAAGCTGATAATGCGGGGCAATGTTATCAAAAGCCATGAGTACGGACTCAATCTGCGACGGGAACACATTTACGCCCCGGATTTTTAGCATATCGTCCGAACGCCCCTTGATTTTATCCATTCTCGCAAAGGTGCGTCCGCATTCGCAGGCGTCGTAGTCAATACGGGTAATATCCCGTGTCCTGTAGCGGAGCATGGGAATCCCCTCTTTTGTCAGAGTAGTAATAACAAGCTCTCCGGCGCTTCCCTTCGGTAAAATCTCACCGCTTGCCGGGTCTATAACCTCGGCGTAAAAATGGTCTTCGTTTATATGCATACCCCGCCTGAATTTGCATTCGCCCGAAACGCCGGGACCCATAAGCTCGGACATCCCGTAGTTATCGGTCGCGAAAAGGCTGAGGGTTTTTTCGATTTGGGTGCGCATTTCTTCGGTGCAGCCCTCCGAACCGAACAGCCCGAGGCGCAGGCTGAGGTTTTCAAGAGCCCCCATCTCCTTTGCCAGCTCGCCTATATACTGAGCGTAGGACGGCGTAGAAACCAAGGCGGTAGCCTTAAAATCCTGCATAAGCATAATGTTCTTTTCAGTGTTTCCGCTTGAAGTGGGGACGACGGTCGCACCCAGCTTTTCAAGCCCGTAATGGAGACCCAGAGCCCCCGTGAAAAGACCGTATCCGAAAGCGATATGGACAATGTCGTCCTCGCCGGCGCCCGCAGCCAGACAAAGCCTTGCCATGCAGTCCGACCAGTTGTCAATGTCATTCTGGGTATACCCGACTACGGTAGGCTTCCCCGTCGTTCCCGAAGAAGCGTGAATCCGCACTATTTTTTTGAGCGGCTGACCGAAAAGCCCGAACGGGTAGGTATCCCGAATATCGTCCTTTGTAGTGTACGGGATATATTTTATATCGTCAAGGGTTTTTATTTTATCGGCGGTAACTCCCGCGCCGCAAAGTCTTCTGTTATAATACGGAATATTATCCGAGCAGTATTTTACAAGCCTTTTAAGACGTTCAAGCTGAAGCTCCTCAAGCTTCTGCCTCGGCATCGTTTCAATACTTTTTTGAAAAAACACTTTTACCATCCCGCTTTCTTTTGTGTGATTAGTATGTATTATATTATACTACATTTATTACGGTTGTACAAGTGTTTTGTAAAATCGTTTTAAACGTTTAGAACTGAAGTTTCCTTTACGCTCATAAGGAATAAATTTCCCATAATATATCGCTTCAAAAATAGACATTATGTATTACCTCCAAAAATTTGACTTTTTCCGGAGAATATGATATAATACAGCATGGATTTGTATTATATATACTTTCCTTTGATGAGTGTTCCGGCTGACTTTTGGTGAAAGCGGAACACTCTTCACTTTTTACGTTCAAGTACTATCATTCTTATATATGCGCTAAGATTTAGTCCTTTTTCTTCTGCCTCGCGCTTTAATTCTTCTAACAATTCGGGACTTAAAAAGATAGATACTTTTTCCGTATTGGTTTTAGGTTTTGCCAACCATTAAACACCTCCTAATATAATCATTATATACTAATAATATGCTCATGTCAATACCTTTTAAAAATTTACTTACTACTTAATTATAAAAACAAACGGACGGGGTAATACCATCCGTGTATAAATCGTTATGTCGGTCTTTCCGGCTTAACTGCCGGTATTCGTTCCCGGTTCGTATTAATTACTTCTGATTAACAAGAGCGATAAACTTAACGTCATAAACCGTGTCGCACTTGCGTATTGCCTTTGTGGGGCATACAGCCGCGCATTCGCCGCAGGCTGTGCATTTGGCATAGTCAATCCGCGCAAGGTTGTCGGCAACGGTTATAGCCCCCTCAGGGCATTTCTTCGTGCAGATTTTACAGCCTATGCATCCGCTTGCACAGGTTTCCCTGACAATCTTCCCGGGTTCGGTAGACGAACAGCAGACGTCGATATGCTTCGATATGCCGCGAACGACGATTATTTGGTTGGGGCATGCCTTAACGCATAATCCGCAGCCTATGCATTTTGATTTATCGATTCTCGACAGGCCGTCCTTAATTATAACGGCGTCGTTGGGGCATACCTTTTTGCAGTCGCCGAATCCGAGGCATCCGTGCGTGCAGGCTTCGCTTCCGTTATAAAAACGGTTTGCCGCGGCGCAGGTCTGTTTCCCCTGAAAAATATACTTGCTCTTGGTAGCGTTGCAGTCGCCGTTGCAAAGGACGACGGCTACCTGAGCTTCGACGGGGCTTGCCGCAATGCCCATAAGTGCGGAGATTTCCTCCATGCAGTCCGTACCCCCGGGCTTGCAAAGGTTAGGCGCGGCGGAGCCTTTCACGACGGCTGCGGCATATTCGGCGCATCCGGCATATCCGCAGGCGCCGCAGTTTATATGCGGCAGAGCATCATTGACGGCTTCGATACGGGGGTCGGTTTTCACCTCGAACACCTTTGAGGCAGCCGTAAGCAGAATCCCCGAAACAAGACCTATACCTAAAAATATAAACAGCGGGAACAAATAAACTCCCATAAGATTAACACCATCCTTTCACGGCGGAAAATTAATACCCTCTAGGAAAACATCCCCGCAAAGCCCATAAAGCTTACCGAAACGATTGACGCCGCAATAAGCGTGGACGGAACTCCTTTAAACGTCGCGGGAATATCCGACGCGTCAATCCGGGAACGCACGCCGCTGAAAATAATCAACGCAAGGGTAAAGCCGAGACCGGCTCCGAGAGAATTGACCAATGATTTTAACAGACCGTAGCCGTTATCAGCGTTTAATATAGCTACGCCGAGAACGGCGCAGTTCGTTGTGATGAGAGGCAGATATACCCCTAAAGCCTTATAAAGCGAAGGGATTTTCTTTCTTATGACCATTTCGGCAATCTGAACGAAAAGGGCGATTATAAGAATGAAACAAATACCCCTGAGGTAGTCAAGCCCGTTCGGCTCAAGTATGAATGTATAAATCGGATACGTGCACAGCGTGGCGCTCAGCATAACGAATATTACTGCA
Source organism: Ruminococcus sp. UBA946 (assembly GCA_002293295.1). Lineage (GTDB taxonomy): Bacteria > Bacillota > Clostridia > Oscillospirales > Ruminococcaceae > UBA946. Next base: position 4,803 of record DBCY01000190.1, read on the forward strand.
AGACCCATCCCAAGGGCGCTGTCGAATTTCTTGGAAACCCCCAGGAACGAGCATATGCCCATAAATTTAGTAAGCACGAAGTTTTCGACCAGCATTGCGCTCATCAGGATTATGAAAAGCTCTTTCATTATAACGTTTCCCCTTCCTTGTTAAAAGTAGGGCAATTCAGGGCGTTCGGGCAGTTTGCGCACCCGACGGTCTGAGGCGGCTTTTTATTTGCTATTTTGTTTATAACGGCTATAATAACGCCGAGTACGAAAAATCCTCCTGCCGGCATGATAAAAACCGTAAGCGTTGCGGGAAGATGAAGGTTTATCCCCATCCATGCGCCTGTCCCGAATATTTCACGCACGCTTCCCATTAAAAAGAGCGTTAACGTAAAGCCGATTCCCATTCCGATGCCGTCAAGGACGGAACGCGCAACGCCGTTTTTTGAAGCGAACGCTTCGGCGCGTCCCAAGATAATGCAGTTCACCGTAATAAGGGGAAGGAACAGCCCCAGACTGCTGTAAAGAGCCGGAACATATCCTTTAAGCAGGAATTCAATCAAGGTGACAAATCCCGCGATTATGACAATATAGCACGGAAGGCGGACTTCTTTCGGGATTACCCTGTTAAGAAGGGAGATAACGGCGTTTGAACAGACAAGGACAAATGTCGTCGCAAGCCCCATTCCGAGACCGTTCGAAGCCATTGTCGTTACGGCGAGCGCGGGGCACATTCCGAGAAGAGACACCAGAACGGGATTTTCCTTTATGATGCCTTTGATAATTTCATAAGCATGGCTTACCTGTTTTTTAGCCACCGGTATTCCCCCCCGCTTCATTTTCCGATGCCGCCAGCGCCGTTAAAACGGCGTTGTAAACCCCCTGCGACGAATAAGTCGCGCCGGTTACGGCGTCAAGCTCGAATCCGCTTTCCCGGGCGTTTCCGGCAAGTGCGGCTTTAAGCTCTTCTATTTCCTCCTTAGTCCCCCATACAGCTTTTGCTTCCCCGTCATTTACGGCGTTTTCAGTCGCCCCCGTTGAAGCGTCCGTTTCTGCTGTTCCGGCTTTAAGTCCGGTAAACTGTGAAAGGAAACCCTCGTCCTGAACCTTTGTACCGAGCCCCGGCGTTTCGTTCAAACCCAGAACATAAATTTTCTTTACGGAGTTATCCCCTCCGAAACCTATAAGCAGATGAATACTGTCCGAATTATAGCCGTCGGCTGTAATTTCATATGCGGTATTGCCGTTAAAATCCGAAATAACCGCCGTAACGCCTTCATATGCCTTAACGGTTCCGTCCTCATTTTTAAGTATTTCAAAACCGTCCGAAAAACCGTATATATCCTCAAGACCGGCAATGATTTCATCGGTGACGATACCGGTGTTGTCCTTGTAGGCAGCCTGGTATGCGGCGGCTAAAAGCAGGCAGACAATTACGCATATCAGCACAAGAACCAGAGTAGGCTTGATTTTTTCCCTGAACATAAACTAAAAATCATTCCTTTCCGGATTGAAAAACCTGTTTTCCAGTTTTTCTTTCCATTCCGATAATCTTTTATTGCCGTCTGTTTTTTTATTCTTAACCGCGCCAAGCGGGGATGTCCTTGTAAGCTTGTCTATATAGGGAGTGAGCAGGTTCATGAGCAGTATGGAAAAGGAAACCCCCTCCGGGTAACTGCCGAACTGCCTGATTACAAAGGTTATCACGGCACACCCCAGGGCGAAGACAAGCTTGCCCCTGTTTGTCAGCGGAGCGGTAGTATAATCGGTAGCCATGAAGAACGCGCCTATGATAAGACCCCCGCCGAGAATATGATATAAAGTCTCAACAGCGCTGCCGGTATACAGAAATGTCATTAAACCGAATGAACCGATGTAAACAAGCGGCGTCACCGGGGATATAACCCTTGTGAAAATAAGGAGCATCCCCCCGATAATAAGAGCCAGCGCACAGGTTTCGCCTATACATCCGCCTGTCGTTCCTAAAAACATTTCCCTCAGCGTAAACGGAGCCATTTTCTGCAAGGCTCCGTCCGGCGCGCTGAAGGTCAGCCATTCGGACGCAAGCGGAGTAGCTCCCGTAACAACGTCGGCGCCGTTTTTATACCAGTACGGGACAGCCCAGCGCGTCATTTCACCCGTAAACGACAGGGTCAGCACAATACGCGCGGCAATGGCGGGGTTTGCGAAGTTCTGACCGATTCCCCCGAAAAGCTGCTTCACAATTACAATAGCGATAAAGCTGCCTATAACGCAGACATAAAGGGGGCATTCCGAAGGCAGGTTCATTCCCAGCAAAAGCCCCGTCACGACGGCGGATAAATCATATACCTTCTGCGGACGCTTCATTATAAGGAAGCACAGGATTTCAAATATTACGCATGAGCATATGCAGGTCAGAAGAACAAACAAAGCCTGCAGCCCGAATAAAACACATCCGACGGCGGCGGAGGGTAGCAAAGCTATTATGACAAGAGCCATAATTTTCTGCGAGGTGATTTCACCCCGCCTGTGAGGGGACGGGGAAACTACTAATGCGTTCAAAAATATCAAGTCCTTTCAGATGTACAAGTACCAATTAACAATTAACAATGGCGGTATACCNNGTATGATTTTAATTTATAATATAACTATAGCTGTAATGATTTACTAGTAATTAGGTTCACGCCTGCTATTTCCTCGGAACAAGGGCTTTCGCAAGCTGAGTGTTTTCGGCGAGCCGCCTGTGCGCAGGGCAGATATAAGTGCAGCAGCCGCAGTTTATGCACAGCAAAACCTTTAATTCATCAAGAGCTTTTGCGTCCCTTGCCTCATATGCCTTCTGGATTGAAACCGGCATTAAATTCATAGGACACCGTTTTACGCAGAGCCCGCACCGTATACAGGGCGTTGTCTTAGGCATTACGGCTTTTTTACAGGCTATAACGGCATTCGTGGTTTTTATGACGGGCTGTCCGGGGTCATAGAGGCAAAGCCCCATCATAGGGCCCCCGTATAAAATCTTCTTAATCTCCCCTGCGCCGCCGTATTCGATAAGCTTTTCAATTCTTGTTCCGACAGGAACGTTATAGTTTCCGGCATTTTGCGTAACAGCGGGGCCGTCAAGCGTTACCCGCCTTGATATAAGCGGAACGCCCGTTCGCAGATAACGGTTTATAAACCCGACTGTGGATACGTTTAAAACCATTACACCCTGATGCGAAGGCAGCTCGCCTTCCTTTACAATACGCCCCGAAGCGGAATAGATTATCATCTTTTCAGCTCCCTGAGGATACCGGGAGGGAAGGGTGACGACTTCAACCGAGTTTATAAACTCGGTTTTACTTTTCATCAGTTTTATTGCCTCGGGTTTATTTTCCTCTATACAAATTTTACAGTTAGGAATACCCAGGTATTTTTGTACGTTAAGTATACCTTCGGTAATATCAGCCGGCTCCTCCATAAACTCACGGAAATCCGACGTTATATACGGTTCGCATTCGGCGCCGTTTATAATAAGCATATTAATGGGCGTCTTTACCGCGTCATAATTAAGCTTTACATGAGTAGGGAAGCCCGCGCCGCCAAGACCTACAAGCCCGCTTTCGCGTACCGCCGCTATAAAAGAGGTTCTGTCCGTTATAACGGGAGGTTTTAGTTCAGGGGAAAGCGTCTGTTCGCCGTCGCTGTCAATTATTGCAGCCTTGCACTTTTTACCGTCCGGAAGCAGATAATCGGTAATAATGCGTACCGTCCCCGAAACGGGCGAATGGACGGGAACTGACATAAAAGCGTTAGAATCGCCTATTTTCTGCCCCTTAAGAACAATATCCCCTTTTTTAACCAGGCAGTCGCACGAAGCCCCCATAGACTGCGACATCGGTATTATAACCTCGTCCGGGACGGGAAAATCCACCGTTGCGCAATGCGCGGTGTTTTTATTATGCCTCAGGCGAATACTCTTCAGTTTTTTCATATAATTTGTCCAGCCTTTCCGTATTTGTAACCTATCCGATTTAAACGGATAGTATATCCGTTCGATAATAAAACAATATTAAGATTATCGTATGTCAGAATTTATATGCAGTATTTTTATGTGCTTCAGAACAGCGTTAAGCACAAGACCGGTACAAATTCCGGTCGCCGCGCTTGCACCAAGATAAACGGGAATATAATACAGGGTATAAATGCTTTTTGTAATTACACAGGCAAGAAGAAGCTGTCCTGTTATATGCGCTATGGCGGCAAGCACGCTCATCAAAATATAAGACGAACCGGTAAGCCTGAAAATCAGTATTGTAACGGTAAAGGCAAAAATACCCCCGCAAAGCGACATTGCTCCTGCGGTAACTCCGCGGGTTAAAAGGACGAACAAAGATTTTAAAGCCGTCAGTATAAATGCGGACGGAATATTGACCGCCGTTACGGCAGTCATTATAACAACATTTGAAAGCCCCAGCCTTATTCCCGCCGGCAGGAAAGACGAAAGCTGGCTTTCCAGTATGGTGAGCATAACGGCGGCTCCGAGCATAACTCCCATAACCGCAGTATAAAAAGACAATGTTTTATACGGGTTTAATTTCATCCGTGACCGTCCTTTGCTGACATTTTACCTGAAAATTAAAACTAAACTACCGGTTTAAAATCGTTTTATCAGATGTTACATAATAACATCAATATCATTACTATTGGTATTATCATCGGATATTTTTACTAAAAGTTTATTCGGAAGGCATACTATGCTTTGGTATCCGGTATGAATCCTGCCTGTCCTGACGCAGGTTTTATCGGGGCAGCTGCTTTCGCTCACGAAGATGCCGCCGTCAGAGACCGTAAGCCTTACGTTCCCGCCGCAGACGTAAATATCGCCGTTATCGTCAAGGGAACAGGTTCTTATAAGTTCGCCGTTGTGATAAATTTCCGCATATCCGGGCTTTTCGCCGCTGAAAGCGAAAAGGAGCAGGAAGGTAACGGATACTATAATAAGTAGCGGTAATAAATCCGTCTTTTTAATCAGTTTCCTGCCGTCACTGCGCATAAGAATACACCTCGTTTTTCAAAGAAAACATGTCCTCAGGCATATTGCGGCTTTTATGGATGAATCCGTTTATATCGGCGGCAATAACATAATATTCAGTATCGCCGAGATAACGGTCAAGGCTTTCGGTTCCTCCTATATAAATAAGGGTCGACAGAAAATCAGAAAGGATTCCCCCGTTTTCAGCACGAACCGGCACTATAACCGTGACGGAAGTCAAATCCGTTTTTATGGGATAACCTGTTTTTACATCAATTATATGCTCATATTTTATTCCGTCTTCAACAAAAAACCGTTCGTAGCCCCCGCTTGTTGAAATAAATGCCTGAGCGCATGAAATAATCCCTAAATAATTATCGCCGCCGGGGCTGGCGGGGTCTTTCACCGCAACCTTGAAACTGCTTTTATCAGGCTTTTCCCCGCATAATAAAGTAGTCGAGCCCATCGAAACAATCTGGCAGGAGTTTTTTCCGGCTAGCGAAGCTTCGCTTCCGGTATATAAATCCTCCGTAATACCGCGGTAAATCAAATCGCAGGCATATCCCTTCGCAACCGCTCCGAAATCAAGCATAACACCGTCGCTAAAGTCTTTTAAATCACCGTTATGATAGCCGGTGTCCTCAATAAACCCGAGCGCCTTAATAATATCGTCACTTTCGGGAACGGCAGGCTTCGGGGATGATATTCCCCAAAGGGAAGTAATTCTCCCGCAGGTTAAATTAACCCCGTCTCCGTATTTGTCATTCAATGAAGCCGTTGTGGTAAGGCATTCCTTTAAACATCCGTCTTGGTCGATGAGCCGGTTTGCGTTTTCCGTATACGACCTGCTGAAAACAGAATCAAGCCTTTCGCAGATTTGCACGGCGTTTTCCGACATTTTCTCAGCATCGCTGTTATTATCATCTGTAAAAGACTTTACGGAAATAAATGTGCCGAAACAAAACCCTTCGGCTTCGGCGGCGCCGTTCCGGTTATCCGGCTGACAGGAAGAGATTATAATGGCAGCCGCCGTTATTAAAAGAAAATCAGGTATACTTTTTAACTTTGCGAGATTATTCATTTATAAAAAAGAACCCCCCAGCATAAGAACCCGTTTAAACCGGTATATTAATTTTACTATACAATACCCGAACAGTCAAGACGTTACGCTAAAATAAGCATTATTCACAAAAATCAGGAATGAGGGTATTAATCCTCATTCCTCGCTGCCGATTATTATTTTACTACAAAATGCTTTATAAGTCAAGCAATTATAAAACAAACAAGCGGTTTTACAGAAATAAACCCGTTTTGTTTCTATTTAATGTCTGCTGAATAATTGAGAATGCCATACATGTTAAAATAGTATAATCATGGCGATTGCTGTTATTAACCTCTATCTTCCGCAATGTTCCGCAAATTTCAAAAAAAATTATTGAAGAAAAACACGAAAAAGCCATTGCTGAGGCACAAGATAAGTTAAAAGAATTAGAGCAAAAAAAGAGAGATATAATTAAAACTTATTTAATGCCTGCTGAATAAGCAAAAAATGAGGAACGGGGAGCTTAACTCCTCATTCCTCACTCTTATTCCTAAATCCTAATCCAGCACATAAATATTAACCTGTCTTGCTCCCCAGTCGCAGCTTGCATCATAGCTTTCCATAAAAAGGTCAACGATTATACGTCCGTCAAGAAGAGCCCTTCCCGTATCTGCCGCTATGGCATATCCGTATACTGCCGAATTGTCGGTGGTCGCAATATAAAGCTCTGTTCCGTAAGGGATAATTTTCGGGTCAACAGCCACATAGCCTACCATTGCCGTTCTTCCCGACGCTGTTTTTGCTCCCGCTTTTGCGGAATATGCGCAGGATTTGCCGGTAAACACATCCGAATACGAAAGCGGGACCCCGTTTTCATCAAGCTGAAGCCAGTCGGGGACTTCAAGCTGTGATATGCTGAATTCTTCTATATAACTCTTTTCCTTTGTCCCTAAAAGCACTACTTCATCGACGGGTTCGGTTATTTCTTCGCTTACAACGTCGGATTCAATCAGTTCTCCGTCGATATAAGTATGCTTTATAACCTTTTCTATTTCTCCCTCTTCGCCGTCAACAATCGTTTTGCGGTACCCCGCAGTAAGGGTTTCGTCTTCTTTGTACTCGGTTGCATAATCAATTTCCTCGATATGGATTTCCTCCATAACCTGAACCCTGTTGATAACTATATTTGTGTTATTGTTCAGTTTTTCCGTCAAGCCTATGTTGATAAGGTCGTTATCATCCATATGAATGTCTGCGTTTTCAAGAGCGTCGGAAACGCTGCCGGAGGACATAACCTCTGTTATTCTGTCGTCGGCTGTTATCTTGACCTTGAAAACCGGGGCGGGGCGTACCGTAACCGCCGCTTCCCGAACTCCCTGGTTCAAACAGGTCAGGTTTGCCGTAAGGGCGGGGGGATTGCCATTAAATGAAATAACCGTAAAAACCAGTATTGTTATCAGAATTATGAAAATAAAAGCAGCTGTTCTTCTTTTTTTAACATCCTTTAAGTTACTGACTAACAGCTTATAATATTTTTGCATAAAAACTCCATTCCTTTAATATTTTCGCGGGAGAGAAAACAAAGCTTCTCCCGCTTAATGTGTTTCCGTCTGCGGCAGACAGCGGAAAAGCCGCGGTTGAACGGTAAACGCATTTACGGGATTTCACTGCCGTATGATTAATTTACAGTCCGGTTACAGTGTGTAACCGTTTTGCAACCGTCATGAGTATTATAGTCATCTTTTTGTAGTTTGTCAATGGTTATAACAGGTTTGTTTTTGTTTATACTGCACAATGGCTCGCTAAAGTTTCGAGTTCTATATCCAATATTAACCATTTATATGCTTCTGATTATGAGTGATGAAAAGTAAAATTTATGCATAAGTTATAAATAGTTCAAATCAAAAGAGGCATATGGTATTAAATTCCATTATAGACACAAATTATTATATTAATATTAAACCATTTCGGCGCGCGCTTCACGCCAGGTTTCCCG
>DBCY01000058.1 GCA_002293295.1 Ruminococcus sp. UBA946
ACCCTGCCGACGTTCAGCTTTTTATTGTAAAGCTTAGTGAAAATTCTTGTGGCATTAATACCGACTTCCCAATCGGCTTTTGAACGGCATAACGCCGACTGGTAAAGGTTTTCGTATTCCGTACCGTCTTTTAAGTTATTAAAGCCGTTCCGGATTGCCGATTCTTCCATAGACGAAAGCCATGCCCTTTTTATCGGCTTCTTACAGCCAGCCTTTTCGTAAACCAAACGTGCGATTAATTCTCCCTCGCGCCCTGCGTCCGTGGCGAAAATAATTTCTGATACCCTGCCGTCGTTCATCAGCTTTTTAACTGTGTTAAACTGCTTTTTCTTGTCATCGGAAACGGCATACCGCCATTCTTTCGGAATAATCGGCAAATCAGCGATACTCCACTTCTTATACTTTTCATCGTAAACATCGGCGTTCGCGAGTTCCACCAAATGCCCTATGCACCAAGTTATAATATATCCGTTCCCCTCATAGTAACCGTCTTTTTTGTCGGTTACTACGAGTGCTTTGGCATACGCCGCCCCGACGTAGGGCTTTTCGGTAAGCACAACCCTTAAATCCGGCATTATTCTTCCTCCTGTTCGTTATCTGAATCGTTGGGGGTATCTTCGTTTACGGGTTCGTCCTCGTATTCTTCCTCATCGTCGTAAACCTGATTTTTATTCTGTCTGTTGCCCTGTTTCGGCTTGATTACCTTGAAATAAACCGCTCCGCCGATACCCGCAACCGCAAGGACGCCGATTAAAACCGTACTGTTTTTCTTTTCAGGTTTATCGGCAGTTTCACTGTCAGACTTCTTTTCTGAGGGATTATCGCCGCTTTTTACTGTATCGGCGTTATCTTCCGTACCTTCGTCAGTCGGTTCTTCGGGGAAATCCTCCGCAAAAGCCATTAAATCGTATTCGTCAACCGCATTGAGGAAATATACGTTTTCGGTTTTTTCGTCGCGGTCTATAACTATTTAGAAAATTGCGCCGTTTTTGCTCTTGACGGTTATAAACTCACGGTTTACGTCACCGCTCACGGCGGATTCAATCATCTCGCCGTTGCCGCCCTGCGGATTTATAAGGGGGGGAGCGGTGTTAGTTGTTAATGGCACGGCTGTTGTTTGAGTTACAACCGCAGAATCTGCCGTAACGGGCGCTGTGCTGCTTTCCGGCTCATTCACAGAAGTTTTAACAATCGGTATTTCCTGCCTTTCCTCGCTTATAACCTCTATCCTCGGTTCAGGCGACGGAATTTCAACAGGAACAATCACAACAGCGCTTCCTACTTCGTTTGAAACGCTCTTAACGGGCGGGGCAACAGGCTTTAAATACGGTTTTTCCGTCTTTACTGCCTCGGTTTCTTTACTTTTCGTGACGCTTGGTTCTGTGCTTGTTGTTACAGTCGGTTCTGTAGTTGCCGTAACAGACGTTACTGTCGTCGTTTCGGTTTCACAGCCGCAAGTATCAGCGGAAATCACAGGTTCGTCAAGAATAATTTCCTCGGTTATTTCTTCATCGGTGATGATATCCTCAATGAGTTCGTCGGGTTCTTCATTGTAATAAGAATCCTCCCGGTAAAAAGGACTGCCGGAATTGAAATAATCATATCCGTCATAATTGTCATATTCGGGATAGTAATTCGCGCTTGCGTTCACCGCCGCGCAGGGCATAATAAAAGCCCCTGTCAGAATGACGGGGCAGAGGATTTTAAAGAGTTTCTTCATAATCGTTCGTCCTTTCGTTAGCCGTTACAGGCTGTTTTTCGGTGAGTACATGCGGTAACGCCGCCGTGCTTATAAATGATTCCGCGCCGCTTTTTTTCATGCTCAGAATGGTTTTGAGCATATCGGGCGAAATCTCGGTACTGCGTACAATCTGCACTATTCTCAGATTTTCGGCGTTTTCACGCTCCTTTTCAAGCGATATGACCTTGCATCGCCATTCCTCGGCTTTCGCTCTCGCCGCCGCTAAATCATCATCAATACGGCGTATTTTCTGTTCGATTTTATCAATGTTTGCCATAATAAACCTCCTGTAATTAAAATAAATCGGGTCTGCCGCCCTGCGTTTCCTGTAGTAATCCATAAAGCTCGTACTGGTCGGGGTCGTTTAATAATTCGTTCACCGCCGTATCAAAGTCATTTGCTGTCAGCGTTACCTCAAGGATAAAATAATCGTAGTAAACAATGACTTCATGAGGGTTGCCCTGTTCGTCATATTCCACAGTCACATATGAACGCACCTCGTGAATACTGACCGTTTCAAGCGTATACAGGGAATTGAAAAGCGCCGATATATCCGATTGTATTTCCGGATTGTATTCAAATGCTATATTCTTTGCGGACAGATACGATATTAAACCGTATGGGTCGTGACCGATTCGGGCGATATTGTACCTGTATTCGTTCCACCCGACATAGACGTTCGGAATGTTGTTTATTTGCGACTGCAAGCCGTTTTCAAGAGAGGTCATATAGCTTTCGGCGCTCTGCATATCAGAATCTTCCGACATATACGTCGAAGCAATCATCATGCCGCCGCTTTCTGAAAACATTGTCATGAAAGCGACTGAAATACCGCCGAAAACACAGAAAATAAGCAGAACGGCGATAATTCCGATAATGATATATTTGTTGCCGAGAACGGTTTTTTGCACCGTCTGAGATGTTTTTTTCAGCGCTTTCTTAGCTGATGAAGCGGTTTTCTTCTGCATTTGACGCGCGTTTTTCTTCATCATGGATTTTCGGGCGGCTTTCTTCACCGATTCCGTACTCTTTACAACTTCTTTGTTTTGAGTTGCGGATTTATTGAAACTAAGCTTTGCGTTTGCTTTCTCCGACCGGAATTTCAGCTTTGAAGCCTTTTTATACGGTACTTCCCTGATTTTTCTGTTTACAGCTTTTACGGTGCGAACGCCCGAACGCAGGGTTCTCCCGGTAATACGTTCCGTACCGAGTAAAGCTTTGAGAGCCGAATTATCGTCCTCATACTTATTAAACTGACGGTAAACACCGACAGCGGCGGAGGAGGTTATAACGGCTGTACCGTTTTTGATACCGCCCGAAACAATCCCGCCCCGACCGTTTACGGGCTTGACTTCCTTTTCAATTTTAAGCCGCGATTTTACTTTTCCGCTCTTTTCATCAAAAGCATAGGTTTTGCGGATTATACGCTCCGTCGGGAGTTTACGCTGTGCCTTTGCCAGTCTGTAATCGGCTATGGCGGCTTTGACTTCAAATTTGCCGCCGCCGTCTTTGGCGAATTTCAGCTTTCCACTATAGCCGTCAAACTTTGATTTATCCATAGTGCGAACGGATTTAAGAGTATTCCGCTCCGATATGATATTGCTTTTTTCTTCCGTGAAAGCCTTGATTTTTGAGGATTCATTCTTAATCTTGACGCCCAAGTCCGAATATTTAGTTTCGGCAGTCATAAGCCTTTCGGATTTCTGTAAAACGGTATTTTGCAGTTTCGTGAAGTCCTGTCGGCTGTTGCAAGCCTTAAAATCCTCGAAACCATGAGAAGCGTAAAACTTATTAAGCTTTTCGCTCTCAAACCTGATTTTACCGCTTACGGACGTTAATTCCATGTCAACGGCTTTCAGTCTGTCAGACGGTTTATGCAGTCCATTGTGTTTCGCTGTAAACTCACTGCGGCTTGTTTTCGCCTTTAATTCCGATGTTTCGGGCTTGTCGGAAAGCTTTTTTAGGGTAACGCTTTCCGTTTTTATTTTCCTGTCAATATCGGCGCATTTCTTATCAAACGCCGACAGCTTTTCAGCTGGTTTAAAACCTTTCTGTCTGCGGATTTCATTGAATTTTGCCTTGCTTCCGTATTCGGAAGTTATAAGGTCGGCACGCTGTCTGAAAAGCTTTTTCTTTGTAAAGATTAACTTATCCCGACGTTCAGTGCAGTCTGAAAATATAAGAGCCGCCCTGTAGTTTGCGTTAGTACCAAATTCTGATTTTATAAGGGTTTTACGTTCCCGAACAAGGCTTTTCTTTGTTTCAATCAGCTTGCCGCGGTACTTTCGTGATTGGGCGGCGGTCTTGAATTTGTTATACTCCGCAACGCTCCCGTACTCATCTTTGATAATTCCGCTCCGCCCGGTGTAAACAGCCTTCCTGTCGGCAATTAAACCGCTTTTAAGGTTTTCGCTTTCAAATACGGCTTTATCAAGTTTCGCTTCGTGCTTTTCCTCAGAAATATCAAGTTTTCGCTGACTTACAATTCTTTTGTTTGTAAACTCCCTCAGATTCTGACGCGGAGTTTTGATACGAGGAAACGGTAAAACGGGGATAATATTTTCCGTTCCCTCTGTGCTGACATCGCTTTGCGGTTCGGGCTGAACGCTGATGACCGGATTATCGGGAATATCGGCGGTGGAATCCTGTACGGCGTTACCGTTTTGATTATCGGTCTTAACGTCGCTCTTTTCCTCAAAGGCTTTGTGTTTGCGCTGACTGCGTAATCTGCCGTCCTTAATTTCACCGGACGGAACGGTATTCTCAGCTTTAACTCCGTTTAAACTAAAATCCCTGCCATTATCACTGTTGCGGCTGACGGGAATATCTTCGGGGGCTTTCCGCACTTCTTTATAAACTGCGTTATCCCTTTTAACTTCGTGCTTTTCCTCCGGAACCTGATTCGTCGGGGAAATACGCGAGGTCGGCGAGGACGGAACGGCGTTCTCACCTTTACCGCCGTTTAAAACAAAATCCCTGTCATTATCACTGATGCGGCTGACAGGAATATCAGCGGAAGCTTTCCGCACTTCATTATAAATTGTGTTATTGTCCTTAACTTCGTGCTTTTCCTCCGGAATCTGATTCGGCGGTAACGAAACGGTTTCGGAAGTTTTAAATGTGTTTAATTCAAAATCCTTGTTATTATCCACGGCATCATTAACGGGAATATCGGCGGGGGTTTCCCGTACATCACTGCCGCTTTGATTATCGGTTTTAACTTCGCTGTTTTCCTCAAAAGCTTTTCGCCTGCGTTTATTGCGTGATTTACCGTCTTTAGTTTCGCTGACGGGAGCGGGATTATGTGAAGCCTTAGCGGTCGGAGCAGTATCCGGCGATTTTTCAGAGTTGCTCCCGATATGCAGTTTTGAATCCTTATCGTGCTTTATTTCTGTATTATCGGCGGAAGTTTTCTTTACCGCACCGCCGTATCCGGTTTCGTGCTTTTCCTCTGAAACGCTGTGCCTGCGCTGACTGCGCAACTTGCTGTTTTTAGAATCATCTGTATTTTTTGCCGTAGGGGGAATACGCGAAGTTGTCACGGAAAGCGTATTGTCCGCAGTTTTACCGCCGCTTAAATCAAAATCCTTATCCCGCTTGCTTACCCTGTTTTCGGTATTGTCGGCAAGGTTTTTCCTGACCGCCCCGTCCTTTGTCATTTGCAGGACNNCCGCCTTTCTGACTTTTTCAGTCTGAAAATTTTGTTGTCATTATATCATAGAGCTTTCCTTTCGGAAATTTATCTGTAAACGGGATTATAACGCTTCCGTACTTGATTAAGCCTTCACCCGCTCCGCTGTTTGTTACATAGGAAAGCTGATGAGGGGAGATGTTAAGCTGTCTTGCAAGGATTTCCCTGTCGCCGCCTGCTTGGTTGAGCAGATAAATAAAATCACTGTTCTCAAATATATTCTCGACCTCTCTTGAAGCAAGCAAATCCTTTACGTTTTGGGTAATTCCGCTCGGAATACCGCCCCATTTTCTGAAACGCTTCCATATCTCGACGGTATATACCGCAGTCTGTTCTTCCTTTAATAAGAGGTGCATTTCATCAATAAAATAGCGGGTCGATTTCTTTTCCGCGCGGTTTACGGTGACACGATTCCATACGCAGTCCTGAACGACAAGCATACCGATTTTTTTAAGCTGTTTTCCGAGTTCCTTAATATCAAAGCATACAATCCTGTTATTTAAGTCAACGTTGGTACGGTGATTGAATACGTTAAGGCTTCCGGTAACGTACATTTCAAGAGCCGTCGCTACACGTTTCGCTTCGGGTTCTGGCTGTTCAAGAATCAGGTTATATAAATCCTCTAATATCGGCATCTCAGCCGTATCGGGGTTTTCAAGGAAAGGACGGTAAACCAAACGGACGCATCGGTCTATTATCGTTTTTTCAATAGGTTCAAGCCCGTTTTTACCGCCTAAAATGAGTTCGCACAGAGAAAGTATAAAGTCAGATTTTAAGGCAAGCGGGTTTTCGTCCTCCGAGTAGTTTATATTTATATCAAGGGGATTAATATAGTCGGAAGATGTGGGCGATATTTTGATAACCTGCCCTCCGAGTGCCGATACTAAAGAAAAATACTCTCCCTCAGGGTCACATATTATTATATCGTCCTTTGTGATAAGAAAAATATTAACGATTTTGCGCTTGGCTGAAAAACTCTTTCCGCTTCCCGGCGTTCCGAGGAATAAAGCGTTAGGGCTGTTTTGTCAAGGACTTTTTTTAGAGACGGGAAAAATTAATAAAACGTTCATTTTGTAAAAATAGATTGACAAGCAGGGTTTATTTGTGGTATAATATATAATGAGTAATTATACATTATACCACAAACAGCAATACCCTCAACATTCTTGTGAGAATTATCGTTTATATAAATAAGGAGCAAAAAAATGGGCAATGATTTGGCACTTTATAGCTCGTTTATTAAAGAAATCAAAGAACTAATTTATCGACGTCAGTATGAAGCAATGAAAAAAGTTAATACCGAGTTGATACAGCTTTATTGGGAAATCGGTGAAGAAATAGACCGGCAACAACGTGAACAAGGTTGGGGTAAATCCGTAATTGAAATTCTATCAAAGGAACTTCAAAAAGAATTTCCGGGTGCAAAAGGTTTTTCAACCACTAATCTTTGGCGAATGAGAAGTTTTTATCTTGAATATTCACAAAAATTAAATCTCCCACCATTAGTGGGAGAAATACAAAAATCAATTTTACCGCCATTAGTAACAGAAATAGGTTGGTCGCATAATTGTGTAATAATAGAAAAATGCAAAGACCCGATTCAACGAAAATTTTATGTAAAAATGACAAAACGTTATGGTTGGACAAAAGACGTTTTGATTAATAATATAGAAAATAAAGCATTTGAAAAATACTTAATGAATCAAACTAACTTTGATGAAACAGTTCCCGAAAAATATAGACTTCAAGCAAAACTTGCTGTTAAAGACGATTATACTTTTGATTTTATAGAAATGGGAACTGAACATAGCGAAGCAGAACTTGAAACAGGGGTAATTAACAATATTCGTGCATTCTTGACAGAAATGGGCGGTTATTATTGTTTTGTCGGAAATCAATTTCATCTTGATGTTGCCAATGATGATTACTATATTGACTTGCTTTTATTTCACAGACGTTTGCATAGCTTAATTGCCGTTGAATTTAAAATAGGTGAATTTAAACCTGAATATACGGGGAAAATGCAGTTTTATTTAACCGCTCTTGACGAAACCGTAAAATTGCCTGAAGAAAATCCGTCAATTGGAATTATAATATGCAAAAGCAAAAATCGAACAACGGTTGAATATGCTTTAAAAACTTCTAATGCGCCAATCGGTGTCGCGACTTATTCTTATTATGAAAATTTACCCGAAGATCTAAAGTCATTGCTTCCTTCACCTGATGAAATTGAGGGAATTATAAACAGGATGAGCGAATGAAGGGCTTAGATTTATTAGCAGGTATCTTAAATAGTTTTGTCTGCTATTAAAATAAGAGGATACTCTGCACTTTATGAAGAGTTGCGTTTAAGGTATAAATACAAAATAAAGCGAGGCACCGAAGATGATGAATAATACAACAAACCATAATTTAAAAAATTCAGAAATAATTGATAATCGTTTAGAAAATCGTTTAAAAATTTTTGAGTCCGATTATGATAATTATAGTTTTGACACTAAAAAAATTTTATCCTGTTTTCATAACCATTTAAGTACCGAAGTTATTCACCTACCAGTACAAATCTCTTTAAACTTAATATCTGATATCGTTTGTTTTTTTAAGGGAATCGAAAATGATAAGAACAATAATCTTCTTATTGCAGATTTAGATAATTTCAGTAATGAGATAGCGCGAAAAATTAAGAATAACACCTATAAAATCGGTAGATCCAAGCAAATTGACGGTAATTACAGACCTTTTGTTCTTGATGAAAAAGGTAAAATTGTTAAGCAAATCACTTTAAAAGAACTACATAGCAACTCTATGGTTTTAGAAAATATGTCAAATATGATATTACAGTCAAAGCTCCAAGAAATAAGTAATGCAATAGATGAAGTAAAAAAGGATATAAAAGACTTCATTCAATTTGCCCGAAGTAATGAATTAGAAACACCAATATTCCTCGCAAGAGAAACTCTAAAAGAAGCTTCTGCTCCCGAATTATCTGATGAAATAAGAAGATTAAAAACAGAAAAAGCAAATGACCATCTCAAAAACGGATTGGTTTCGCTATATCTTGATTTAGAAAAGAATTATACTGAAATAATGAATTTACATAATAAAAAATCTGTTAAAAACCCTGATATAGATAAACATATTAAGTATCTTATTGAGGACATGAACCTTATTCCTAAATATGTGGGACTGCGGGTTTATTTATTTAATTGTCTTGATAAAAAAAGCGACGAAATTAGAACTTTGGACGAGTATAAAATTCAAATGAAACGTTTTTTCTCAGAAAAAATTGATGATAAACACACGCCCGCAAACTTCGTTCATATGAATTTTCCATATAACAAGAATAACACGGATTTTTGGATTACTGATGCTAACAATGACTTTGAAAGACTTAATACTTTTGATATTAGAAAGCAATTAGTAAATAAAAACCTTTATCAGATTTCAATTTTAGACGAGGAGCAAAAAAATGAGTGATATAAAAGAAAAGCGTTGCTTTAATCCATCGTGTAAAAAATTATTGATAGATGATGAAAAGATTCCACTTTGTCCGAGATGTAGGCGGTCTGGTATGACCCTCATCAAAAAAAATGGGGGACGGGTGTTACAAATAGCTCCATTTATCGTAACGGTTGTAAAGTCCCAACTGGATAGAAAAAACTCAAAATTCTAATTGCCCCAACTTGTATTAACAAAGAGAGTTCAAGCGGGCTTGTACCCGCCTACCTCTACCTCTCACCCCCCTTAATCCTCACAACCCCATCCCTCTGCTGTTCCTCCCTCATAACCCCCTCAACGCCTTTCCTCAAAACCTCAACATTCCTCACATCATCTTTTAAGGAATAAAGCCTCTCGGCAAGAGAAATACGTTCGATGGTCAGCGTTTCAAGCTCGCTTTTCCACCTATGAACAGGAATTTTAGTCCTACCGTTCATTACACCGTCAAGATAGGTTTTGGCGGTTAGATAATCCCCGATTTTTTCAGCGTGCTTCGCATAAAACGCTTCCTGCTTTTTTGGCTTCAAGCCGACAAATTCATCATAAACCGCCTTATTGTTTTTATAATTATCATAATGAAATAAATGCTTGGAAAGCGCTTCAATTCTGCGGTCGGCGGCTTTGATTTCCTTTGAAACGTCATAGTATTTCTCGTTAATTTCTGTCACCTTATTTGCAAGCTGATGAACGTCGGTAATGCTGTTATTTTGAAGAAATAATAACACTTTCGCCTGTGTTTTCAAGTCGGCGATTTTAGCCCATTGGGTATTAAGGTTTTTACCGTCTGCGATACGGCTTATAACTTCAACCATTCGCGGCGCGTTTTCAATCGGCTGTGAATAAATCCAGTCTTTGCACTTACGAATACGTGCTTTTAACTGCTTCAATTCCTTATTCGTAATTTCGGCTTTGCGGTTGATATTTCCGCGCTCGGTTTGGATTCCTCTGCGCTCCATTTGATGAGCCGCAACTCCGAGATGAACGGTCGGTATTTGCTCAACGCCCTGCCGCTCGTAACTGCGGTTGTCAACACGCTCCGCGATATTATTCTGCTCTAAAAAAGCATTTACCGCATTGCTCCAGTTCTCGCGCCAGATTTCACAATTCGCCCTGTTGCTCCAGTCGTTCGTTGGCATTTTAATACCGTCAACGGTATGCGATTTTGGAAGCCATTTACCGCTTTCGTCAAGTGACCGAAGCGTAAGCATAACGTGTGCATGTGGATTGCCGTCCCCCTTGTCGTGAATACATAAATCGGCGCACATACCGACTTCAACAAAATTATTTTGCACATACTCGCGGACAAGCTGTAAATTCTGTTCTGCTGATAATTCTTTGGGTAACGCTATTTCAATTTCCCTCGCAAGCTGAGCGGTTTTATAACGCTCGGATTTTTCGACAGCGTTCCATAAAACGGCTCTGTCCAAGTATTCTTTCGGGGCATTTCCGGGCAGTAAAATCTCCTTGTGAATAACACCGCCCTTTCGGGTGTAGTCGCTTGTTTTACCGTCATATTCGCTTGTGATACATTCTGCCGCTCGATAAGCGGCTTTAGCGACAGCCGAAGCGCCTTTCCCCCTGCTGAAAATCTTAACTGATAAATGATAGATTGCTATGTCAATTCCCCCTTTTACTGAAAAAATAAGCAAGGGGAAGCCTGTTTCCCCTTGCTCCGTAATTTTTTGTCCGGCAGGACAAAAACGCCCGCCGCAGGCGCGCTGTCTGCGTAAGACCGCACTCGTCTTGGAACAAGACGTATAAGTGCGCCGTTGTCTACGCCAACGGATTGGGGTTAGTTCCCGCTCCGTTCCGCTTCGGCGGTTTCAGAAACAGCCGTATTTTTGCCTTGTTTCGTAAAAATACCGCCCTGCGCGGCGGCGGGCGGTATAGTCTTCTGCTCTGTGATGTCGGCGATTACACGCTTGGTATGCTCGGACAGCAAGACTTTTTGAATAAAAATATCAAACTGTTCATCGGTAAGCGCCGCGAGTTCGGGAAGCAGTTTTTCGGCAATGCCGCCGCGCTTACAAAGGCGGTGAGTCCGCTTTTTGCGTTCCTCGTCGCGTTCCTTTTGAATAAGCTGTTTGCGTTGGTTTTCAAGCTGTTTTATCTGCTCCTCAACGTTCATTCTTTTTTCGGTTGTTGTTTTAGACATAGTGATACCTCTTTCATTTTTTATTAGCTTTGAATATAAAAACCGCCCGTATTTTTCAACACAGGCGGCATTGAGCTAAAATAATATTAACTTGCGATTCTGTCAGTATTCTCAAACGAAGTCCCTTTAAGAATCTCAGCTCTGACAGCTTGCTTTTCAGCCCTCTTATCGGCAACCTTTTTTGCATACCGCTCTTTGTCCCGCTTACGTTCTCTTTCCCGCTGTTCTTCCGTCATTTCAGAGCGCAATTTCTTCCTTGATGTTCGCTTAATAGGTTTATCAATTTCTGCGATTTCATCTTGCGTTAAAGGCACGTCAAACTTACCGATAAACGAAAAAAATATTTCAATATTCTGCGTTCTCACTCCATCAACTTTCACGGCTTCGTGGACGATTACTTTTTCAATAAACTCATTCAAGAGAACCGCTGAAAACTCCATAAATTCAGTATGCCGTTTTACAATCTCAATAAATTTATCAGCCCTTACGCTGTCGGTATTATAATTGTCAATTGCCGTTTGAAGCTCCGTTATTTCGTTATCAAGCGTTATCTGTTCCGTGTCATACCCTGCCAATAGGTCAGTAAAATGCTTTTCAGGGATTTTTTCGGCGGCATATGCTTCATACAGTTTCTTGATTAATACCCCTAACTCATCACGTCTGCGTTTAGACTTAGACAGCTTTTTTCGGCTTTCTTTAACTGCGTTTTCCTGTTGCAATAAAGAAGATTCACGAACGCGCTCAATAAAATTTTCCTCATTGGTTTTGACATATCCGCTTATTCTCCGTATTGCTGTGAGAATAATATTTTCTATAACTTCAGTGCGGATATAATGATAAGTGCAACTGCGGGAATAATGCCGATAGCTTGAACAAACATATTCGTCATGAGGCTTATGATGTTTATCCGCTTTGCCTAATTTGTTATACATCTTTTCTCCGCAGTCGGCACAGTATAAAACGCCAGTCAGTGGGTTAGGACTACCGCCTACTTTCTGAGGTCTCCGCCTTGTTTCTCTCAGTCGCTGAACGACATTCCAAGTCTCCTCGTCAATGATTTGAGGTTTCGTGTCTTTAAAAACAAGAATGTTTTCGGGAGAGTTCGGCTTGCGTTTGGATTTATAGGTTTCCTTAACCGTCTTGTTTAAAATCGTCCACCCTTTATACTCTTCTTTTTTCAGAATTTGAATAACTGCGGAAGCAGACCATTTGTAAGGATTTGCGTTAGTATGAAGCCGCATACCCGCCCCGACTTTTTGCCAGTGCGCGGACGGTATCATGATGCTGTCAGCAGACAATTCAGCCGCTATTTTTTCAACTCCTTTACCCTCAATAACGCTTCTGTAAATCCTTTGAACGACTGGCGCGGCTTCTTCGTCCAAAATCCATTTTTGTCGGTCGTTCGGGTCGTGAAGATAACCGTAAATTATAGCGCCCGTAACGTGCTTCCCGTTCTCCGTCCTCGTCTTATTAACGGCTCGGATTTTACGGCTTGTTTCTTTTGCCGCCCATTCGTTTATGATATTCCGAAACGGCATAAAATCATCTTCACCTTTAAAGGTATCAATATTTTCATTAACCGAAACAAAACGCACTCCGCGCTCACGGAACTGCTCTAATAATAAGCCAACCCGCAAATGGTCGCGCCCTAACCTTGACATATCCTTTACAAGCAAAACCTCTACATTCCCGCGCTCGACTTCCTCAATCAGCTTTATTATTGCGGGTCTGTCCCAGCGCGTTCCGCTCCATCCGTCGTCGGTCAGATGTGTGATGTCGCTGTACCCCTCTTTCTGCGCATAATTCTCCAGCAGCATTTTCTGATTTTTTATAGAGTTGCTTTCTCCCTGCTGTTCATCATCGCGACTTAACCGCTCATAAGCGATTTTCAATTTTTCAGTAATCATAAATCCTTCTTTCCGACAAGGTTAAGGCAATTATTCTCGCTTCGTTTTCAATCAGCCTTAACAGCTTATCCTCAATTGTTTCACGGCTTGTCCGGCTGAAATTTACGGTCACGTTATAAACGGTTGAGCCGATTTTTTGTTGATACTTCAACGGCTCAGCGGTTGCGGGTTTTGTTATCACAGCTTGCATTGCAATACTCCTTTCCGTTTAGAATTTCTATTTTATTGCTCCTTTCTCCGTTATTATGGGCTTATTCCGCAAGCGTTTTACCGTTTATACCGCAAACAGCGTTGTTTTCCCTGTCTGTTTTACTCGGTACAAAATACCGTCCTTTACAGTATAAACCCTTCGGGTTCTTTAATAGCTTTCGGTCGCACATAATCATATTGTTTGAAAGTGTGTTTACACCATAGTATAAGGCTTCTCCCATTTGAAATAATTCCTGTGTGGTAAACGGTACGAATATCGCCGTTGACGATGTGGTAAGCCCTCTTTTAATATCAATGAGGTTTATACCAATCGGAACAGTTGAAAACAGCCCGTCCTCCTGCTGAAAATCCAAACGCTTCATCTGACAGTTATATTTCTGAGCGATACCCTGTTCCTGAAACAGGATATTGTCAAGCTTTCTTTTGGTATCTGCTGTGTTCATAATGAGGATTGTAGCCATGAAAAGCCGTTCGTTACGGCTCTGCAAGTCATTTAAAAGGCTTTTGGCTTCCTTGCCGTAGGTAGATATATCCGACGGTATAACGTCAATATCATAGCCGTTTCGGAAAGCTTTTTTCTGCTCCTCAATCTTCAT